>JAOZVT010000051.1 GCA_025869455.1 Prosthecobacter sp. | reverse complement strand
ACCAATATAAAAAATGGCAGAAACTACAAGTACAAAAAGTCTTGCGATAGACGGCAAAAGAACTGTGGGTGAAGCTGTTCGTGAAAACAATGTGGCAGCTTGTGTTGCGATTGCCAACATCGTCAAAACTTCGCTTGGCCCACTCGGTTTAGACAAAATGCTTGTTGATCAAGCTGGAGGTATCACTATTACCAACGATGGTGCCACGATTCTTACTCTTCTCGAGGTAGAGCATCCAGCTGCCAAGGTGTTGGTCAATCTGGCCACCCTTCAAGATGAAGAAGTCGGGGATGGCACAACATCTGTCGTCATTGTCGCTGCTGAACTGTTGAAACGCGCCAACGAATTGATCAAAAAAAAGGTTCATCCCACATGCGTGATAGCCGGGTATCGCATGGCTTGTCGCGACGCCACCCGCTTCATCCGCAAGTCACTCTCACACGCTGTCGACAATTTGGGGCACGATTGTTTAGTCAACGCCGCCAAAACCTCTCTGAATTCCAAGCTCATCGGCGGTCATCTGATCGATTTTTTTGCTGAGATGGCCGTCGAAGCCGTGCTTCGTGCTAAAGTAGAAGCTACCTCTTCGGCTGAAGCTAGCTCCAGCAGCACTGGAGGAAGGGCCTCTCGCGCCAAATACTCCATCAATGCTATTAACATTTTGAAATCCCATGGTAAGAGCGCTCACGAGTCTCGTTTGATCCAGGGATACGCGCTTGATTGCACCTTATCCTCCCAACAGATGCCCCGCGCCTTGCAAAACGCCAAGATCGCTTGCCTCGACATGAACCTTTCCAAAGTAAAGATGCAGCAAGGCGTCAAGATCGTCGTCACTGATGTCAAACAGTTAGAACCCATCAGAGCCCGTGAAAACGACATCGCCAAGGAGCGCATTGACATCATTCTCGCTTCTGGATGCAACGTCATTCTTACTTCCAAAGGCATCGATGATCTCATCAACAAGTATCTCGTTAATTCTGGTATCATGGCAGTCCGTCGCGTTTCCAAAGAGGATATCTCTCATATTGCCAAAGCCACCGGGGCCACCATTGTCACCACTTTGTCCGACTTTGAGGGCGGTGAAACGTTCGATGCTGCCGCCCTGGGTTCTTGTGAGCAAGTTGCTACCGAGATTGTTGGGGATAACGAGCTGATAGTCTTCACCGGCACTTCCAAGAGCTCAACTTCATCTATTCTTCTCCGCGGTGCTTCCGAGCAAATGTTGGACGAGATGGCCCGCTCGCTTCATGATGCTCTCTGCGTTGTAAAGCGCTGTCTTGAGGCTGGTCGTGTAGTTCCTGGCGGTGGTTGCATTGAAGCTGCACTTTCTATCAAACTCAATGAACTGGCCAAAGCCACAGGTTCTCGGGACCAGATGGCCATCGCCGCCTTCGCCGATGCTTTATTAGTTATTCCCAAGACTCTCGCCACCAACGGTGCTCTCGATGCTCTCGAAATCACCACCAGACTTGTGGCTGCTCACCATCTTGCTCAGACTAGTGACCAAGCGCAATATTTGACATATGGGTTAAATCTTGAAGATGGTGACATTCGTGATAATCTGCGAACGGGTGTTCTCGAACCAGCGCTTTCCAAACTGAAAACTCTCAAATTTGCCACTGAAGCTGCGATCTCGATTTTGCGTATTGATGAATTTATTGAATTGAATCCTCCTCCAGCTCCTCAGCTCAAAAGAGGCATGTAGCTTCGACATGTTAATACCAGAATGGAGAAGCAATGGCGTATTTTTTTCCAGAGGCTGACTCGTTGCCAAGCTTTGCAACATGGCATCCTTGGGCGGATTTTTTGCTTTTAGAAAAAAAATGAGTTTGGAACAGAAGAAGTAATCAGAATAAACTCGATCGTCATCCTCACTTCAAATCGTTCTCTACTATCGAAATATGAAAGAGAAAAATAATATACTAAGATGATAAAACAGCTAATATTTTGATCTTGAAAATTATCAAATGAGAATTGGATTTTATTTCTTTTTGGCTGAGAATATTAAAAGCACTTGCGATGAACGATGGAAGGTCCAGATTCATCGTACTCCTCCTTGGAGATCCACATCTGCTGGAAGG
>JAOZVT010000050.1 GCA_025869455.1 Prosthecobacter sp. | reverse complement strand
GGAAGGGGGTTACAGCAGAGGTGCAGCCACGTCAATGCACTGTCCAATTGCTAAAACGGACCGCGAGAATAGACGCGCACACCCGGCTGGCAAGTCTGGGTGTCAAAACTAGCCCAGGCTTCTTCATCGACATGGTATTGAGTAAAGTCCAAATCGGGAGGATGAGAGGCTCTTAACGGCACAGCAACGCAAAACCTTGGAAAATCGGCCAAGAAACGCGGAGTTCCCCTGAAATAAGAGAGGGGTGGGTGGCGTATTAATTCAACCCCGCATACTCATGAATAGACGCCGCTTTGTACTCCAATCCCTGGGCGCATCCCTCGCCCTGCCAGGTCTTCCTTCGCTCATGGCCAAGTCTGTGGGAGGAAATTCTGCCGTGCAGGCCGCTAAAGGTGCAGGTGCTGGGGCTAGACGTTTTGTCGCTGTGGGGAACCTTCTTGGCTTTCAGGTGGATCAATTGTTCCCTGGTACGACTGGCAAGGCCTACGAAAAGACAACGCTTCTGGAACCGTTGTGGGAAAATCGCAAGCATATGACGGTCTATCGCGGGCTGGATCATGGGATCAAAGGCGGTCACTTTGCCGTTCACTCCTTCCTTTCTGGCGTGCTGAACTCCGAAGCGCAAAATCGTCCTGATGGCAATGTCACCATTGATCAGTTCATCGCCGATGAGGTGGGTTTTCAAACTCGTTTCCCATCCCTCACGGTCGGTTCCGAAGGTGGCATCCACGGAGGATGTCAGATCGCCTGGACAAAGTCAGGTGTACGTGTGCCACCGATCGAAGGTCCAGCCGAGTTGTTTGACCGTCTTTTCGTCAGTGATACGAAGGAGCGCCAAGTCCGCCGCATTCAGGAAAATCGCCTGCAAGCCTCCATTCTGGACACTGTTCTGGAGGACGCGAATGGTCTCTCCAAGCGGGTTAATCGTGAGGACAAGGAAAAGCTAGATGAGTATTTCACTTCGATCCGCGATGTCGAGAAACGTCTCGAACTGCGTCAACGCTGGGCCAGTTTGCCAAAGCCTAAGGCACCTTTTGAAAAGCCTGCGGACAAGAACACCGTGGAAGATCTGCCCATGCTCTATGAGCTGATCGCCCTAGCTCTTCAAACCGATTCAACACGGGTAGCGACGCTGGAAATCGGTGGTAGCTTCTTGCCGCAGAACCTCGGAATTGACAAATCCTACCACGGTCTCTCCCACCACGGCAATGACAAGGCGGCCATCGCCGATCTCATCACCCTGGAGAAGTATCAGACTTTGCATTTCGGCAAGTTCATCAGCCGCTTGGCGAAGATTCAAGACGGAGATCAGACTTTGCTCGACTCGACTTCAGTGATCTTTGGCAGTGGCATGGGCAATGCAAACTCCCATAAGAACTCGGATCTGCCGATCATTCTCGCGGGTGGCGGCTATCGTCACGGAGAGTTTAGACAGGTCGAATCATCGGGGATCAACAAGGTACCACTCTGCAATCTTTTTGTCGATATTGCGCAGCGCATGGGCTTGGAAACTGATGCCTTTGGCAACAGTACTGGCACCTTCGCTTGAGTGTATTGAAGGAATCCACGCCTCCCCCTGATGCACTCTCTTGTTTTTAGTAAGAGCGGCCTAGTTCGTCTGGCTCTTGGTTTCTCGCTCATCCCTGCGCTGAGTCATGGCGATGCCTTGCCTGAGCAGAAAGTGCTCTCACAATTCGTGGGGAAATATTGCCTGGAATGTCACGACAAGGATGTCCAAAAAGGGGATCGTGAGTTCGAGAATTTTCAATTGCCGCTGACGAAGGAGTCTCATCTGATCTCTGCGAAGGAGATTATTGATCAAGTGACGCTGCGGGAGATGCCGCCCAAAAAGGCGGATCAACCTTCCGATGATGAGCGTCTGGCGGTCATCCGTGCGCTGCGTCAGGGAGTCGAATCCGCACGCGGCAAAATTGCCAGCACGGGTGCACGCACGGTGATACGTCGGCTTTCTAACCGAGAGTATGAAAACACACTTACCACGCTGTTTGGTAGGCGGGTGGATACGTTGGGCTTAACCGCTGATTTCCCGAAGGAGAAAAGCAGCGAGCACATTGACACGATTGG
>JAOZVT010000049.1 GCA_025869455.1 Prosthecobacter sp. | reverse complement strand
GGTTGTTGAATTCACTACTCAATACAAAACCTACCCATACAATCTGCCACTTGAAGTGCCTCGTTTTGTTTTTGTTGAAGGTGTTAAGTCTTCTCCAATTCACACAGGAGACATTCGTCTTTTGGTAACTTGTGCGCATCGGGCGATTGGTGAAGTCGGTTATGCTGATTTAACATCTGGCAAAACCTCAGGCAAAGCAGGTGAGCCGATCCCAGAAAAAAAGACTGGCTTGATCAAAAGCTTCCGCACCAGCTTTGACCACATTCTTTTCACCGTTCAGCCTAAACCGCTGGCCAAAGAATTCATCAATGGAAACAATGAGGGAGTTTGGGTCAGTCCAAGTGGAGCTTACTAATTAATTCAGTAGGCCAATTTTGATAGAGGAGGATTGATGAATTTCAATCCTCCTCCATTTTTTTACCAATAGCAGTCAATAAAAATAAAAGGCTAGGTTTTTTTGATAATGATCCCCCTGCGTATTAAAACTCCACTTAAAATGGCTGGTGCAAGCACCTTGCTATTGATCTTGGTTCATTGTTCAAGCGATTCTTCCGATAACATACTTCCTCCATCGGAAATCAAACCTGTAACTCAGATCGACCCTGCTAGAAATGTTTTTCAAATTGGCGACCAACTCGAATTGTTCGTCAAGGAAGACCAGACGTTAAACGGTAACTATTTGATTAGAGAGGGCGGGTACATAGTCATTCCGCGAGCAGGAAGGGTCAATGTTCTTGGTCTTACGCGTGAGCAAGCTGAGCCCAAAGTGAAGGAGTTTCTTCAAAAATCTCAACTTAAGGAAGCGTCAGTTATTGTTGAAAGAACTGCTGGGTCTGTAAGTAACTCGGGTGCAGTGACGGATGCGTCCGGCCAAGTAATTCCGAGGGTTCTAGTTTATATAACAGGAAGCGTTCCTAGAACTGGTGGCCATTCTATACCTGTGCCCAATGGTAAAAGCGTGGGGGTTTATGAAGCTTTGTTGATCAGTGGCGGTGTTGGTAAATTTGCTTTGGTTGATAAAGTTGAAGTTTTTCGTTTCAATGCAGCAGGAAAACGTAAAAAAGCAGTGATAGATCTACGCCCAATAATAAAGGGTGAAGCTGACGATCCTCCAATTTCTGAAGGTGATATCATTAATGTCCCGGCCAAGGTATTTGGGTTTTAGCACAAAGCCCATGTAGTTGTTGGGACTGAACTGTAAATTAAAAGGGGCATCGCATAATGAATCCAAAAGCATCACCTTCTGGCGGTAAAAATTCGAAAATAGATGGGGCTGCAATTCTTCGCATCTTGTTGGGTTATGAAGAATATTTGCGGTTGATGATTATTCTTCTGCTGTGTGGTATCTTATCGGCGATTTGTTATTTTGTTTATGCAAGCGCAACCTACCAATCCTACTCATTAGTTAGAGTTAACTCGTTCATTAATGGGACGGATGTTGCTCAGGGGGTCAATTCAACAGATCAAACTTATAGGCAATTGCGTGCGCTTTCTGATCAATTGAATTCCAATT
Source organism: Prosthecobacter sp. (assembly GCA_025869455.1). Taxonomy (GTDB): domain Bacteria; phylum Verrucomicrobiota; class Verrucomicrobiia; order Verrucomicrobiales; family Verrucomicrobiaceae; genus Prosthecobacter. The sequence goes on along the minus strand of JAOZVT010000049.1, from coordinate 576 downwards.
ACCTAGTTCTTGAGGCAGCTAAGAGTATCGGGATTGCAGATTCAAAAATGACCTATGATATGTTGCGTGAAAGCGTTTTGCCCACATGCCGCGTGTCTATTTTGGACCAAAGTCACCTTCAGGTGATGATTATTTCATTCAATCCTGAAGTGGTGAGAAAAATGCCCCAGGCATTAACGGATGCTTATGAAAGCATCCGTGTAAAAATGCGCGAAGAGTATCGAGAGCAAGCCATTAAACGCTATGCCGAAGATATCGATCAAGTTCGTAAACGCGTGGCAGAACAATTAAATAGTAAGCTTCAATTTGAAGAACAGAGTGCTCTTGCCAATGCGCAAATTGAAATGGAGAGATTGAGTGATATTCCAGTAGATCTAGTTCGTACTAAGTACCGCCTAAAGGAATATGAAGAAGTTAATACGGTGTTGACTCAGCAATCTGCTTCGCTGGATGTAATCGGCAAGTTGTCGCTGATTGGTGGATTTACAGATTCTGAAAAAGATCCGCTTGAAGCAGGTCGTGTTGTAAGAAAAGGAGGCGGAGCTTCGCCCTTTACTTTTAGTAGTCCTAGTACGG
>JAOZVT010000048.1 GCA_025869455.1 Prosthecobacter sp. | reverse complement strand
CTGAGGGCGAGCTCAAGCTGGTGGATGTATTTGAACGTGGCAAAACGCTCTCGGTGGAGCAGGCGGCTCTTGAACTGACCGATCAGGGCGCATTTGACGAGGAGTCTCTGGAGCCCTCTACCAAGCGCGCCATCATCCTCCGCATGCTGAATAACCTCCTTAGCAGCACCATGGATGATTCCTCCGCCATCAAGGAAACCATGCCCTACCTGGATCTTTCCGTCGCCCTGGACCCAGATGCCGCCGTCCAGCGCATCACCCGCGCCCGAATGAAGGAGCGCCTCGGCTTGAAACAGGAAGCTGCCGAAGACGTTCGCTGGCTCACGGAGCACTTCCCTGAAGATGGTCCCGGCGATATTCGAGGCCAACTCCAGGACTGGTTGGACTCTCTGGAGTGAGTCGAACGCCTTTGGAGTTCGCTTTTTTCGATTCGATTGCTTCCTGCAAGCAAACGACTTCATCTTGACGCCTCGCGCCCCCGTGGCACGTAAGAGCTGTTCCATGAAGATCATTCGCCACACCGACCCAACTTGGCAGGAAACCGCTGCCGCCCTGAACCGCCGTGCAGAGGCCAGCGATGCTGTGCGTGAGGTCGTTTCCGGCGTGATCAAAGAAGTCCGCTCCCGTGGAGATGCCGCCGTGCTGGAGTTCACGGAGAAGTTTGATAAAGCCCAGCTCACCCCAGAAACCATGGTCATTTCCCAGAATGATCTCGCAGCGGCCTGGAACCTTGCTTCCCCCGACCTTCAGCAGGCACTCGTCGCCTCGCACCGGAATGTCTTCACCTTTGCCCAAAAAAGTCTGCGCCAAGATTGGTCTGGCACCAATGAGCAGGGCGCGCAGGTCGGGGAGGTCTATCACCCGTTTGAGCGCGTGGGCTGCTACGTTCCTGGTGGTTCGGCACCGTTGGTTTCCACCGCCATCATGACCGTCACCCTGGCCTCCGCCGCCGGTGTGCCAGAGATCGTCGTCTGCACGCCTTGCGGTAAAGACGGCACGGTGAACCCGGGTTTGCTTGCCGCTTTGAAATTGGCCGGAGCCACAGAGGTCTATAAAATCGGTGGGGCCCAAGCCATCGCCGCCATGGCTTACGGTACGGAAACCATCCGTCCGGTGGCCAAAATCTTCGGCCCGGGCAACAGCTTCGTCGTTGAAGCCAAGCGCCAAGCTTTCGGTGTCGTTTCCATTGACCTGCTTCCTGGTCCTAGTGAGGTACTCATCCTCGCGGATCGTTCTGGTAACCCAGCTTTCATCGCGGCGGATATTCTGGCCCAAGCCGAACATGGCAAAGACAGCCAAGCTGGCTTCATTACCGATGATACGGCTTTGCTGGAGGCAGTGGTCGCCGAAGTAAATCGCCAATGCGCTGCTCTCAGTCGTCAGGAGCAGTTAGGCCCCGTTTTAGAAAAAGGCGTGTTCCTTTTGCTGGCACCATCTTTGGAAGAAGGCGCGCGTCTGGTGAATGCCTACGCCCCTGAACACCTCACCCTCATCACGGAACGTGAAAGCGACATCCTGCCGATGATCCGTACCGCCGGAGCCATCTTCTTGGGCAACGACTCACCCGTCGCCGTCGGTGATTTCCTCGCGGGTCCCAGCCACACTCTGCCCACAGGCGGTGCAGGTAAGTCCTTCCCAGGCCTAACCGTAGATATGTTTCAGCGCCGTACCAGCATCATCCGCTTGGACAAAGCCAGCGTTACCGCGTCGGAGCCTATCGTTCGTGCCTTCGCTGCCGTCGAAGGCCTGGATGCTCACGGCGAATCCGTCGCGATTCGTGCCCGCTCCTAAAGGTGCCATCGCTCTTCGGGTGCCCTTGCTGAAGATAATTCAGCAGGGGGGCTGCTTGCGTTACGTTAAGCCTCCCTCTTCCTGCCTAACCATAAGGTGGGCACCAAAACTGCCAGCAGTAGCACGGCCGAAAGCGCGCTCGCTAGGGGTAGATTCCGGTCGCTAAACACTCGTTGGGCAATCTTGTTTCCAATCATCTCATCTCCCATTCCTCCCACAAATTGTGGAATCACATACTGACCGAGCGAGCAGACAAAGACGATGACGAGGGCGGAAATAAGACCTTGTTTCACCCCTGGTTAAAAC
>JAOZVT010000047.1 GCA_025869455.1 Prosthecobacter sp. | reverse complement strand
AGTGCTAGTTTGGATTTGATGTGCGTGAATCCTGCCCCGAATGGCAGGTACACTTTTCAACGATCCAATGTGCTAAAACTTTGTCTCACTTCAAAATAATCGATCCAATGGACAAAACCGCTCTGCGTGGCGAGGTAAGACGGGTTCCGTGACTGAATCTGACACCATCGCCCTATCCACTCCGATCCACGACGCCCGGGAGGCATTGCGGAAGTATTTTGGCTTTCGTGAATTCCTGGATGGCCAAGAAACTGTCATGGCCAACGTGCTGAGTGGTCGTGACACCATGGTCATCATGCCCACAGGTGGCGGTAAATCCCTGTGTTACCAGCTCCCAGCCATGGTTATGGAAGGCGTGACCATCGTGGTCAGCCCACTGATTGCCCTGATGAAAGATCAGGTGGATGCCCTGGAGCGGCGCGGGATTCCGGCCACCGTGATCAACAGCACCCTCTCACTAAGTGAGCAGCAGGAACGCATCGCCGCGCTGAAACGTGGAGAGTATCGCCTGGTTTACGTAGCCCCAGAACGTTTTCGAAGCCGCATGTTTCTCAACACCATGCAGCAGGTGGAGATCGCTCTTTTTGCGGTGGATGAAGCTCACTGCTTATCCCAGTGGGGCCACGATTTCCGCCCAGATTACTTTCGCTTGGGCGAAGCCCTGGAGGCATTGGGTCGCCCGCAGGTGGTCGCCCTCACCGCGACCGCCACCCCCGAGGTGCGGGATGACATCTGCCGCGTCCTGGATCTGCGGGATCCCTTCATCACCATCCGTGGATTTGAGCGGCCAAACCTGAGCCTGCACATCACACACACGAAGAAAGGCGACGATAAATACACGCGGCTAAAAAAGATCATCCAAGATTACAAAACGGGGATCATCTACTGCTCCACCCGCAAGCGCGTGGAGGAAGTGGGAGATGCACTGCGTGAGTTTGGCATCCGCGCCATTCAGTACCACGGCGGACTGGATGACAAAGAGCGCGAAGATCGGCAGAACAAATTCATTTCCAAAAAGCATGACGTAGCCGTGGCCACGAACGCCTTTGGCATGGGCATTGACCGTTCGGATGTCCGCTTCGTCGTCCATTATGACATTCCGGGCAGTGTCGAGGCCTACTACCAGGAAGCCGGGCGTGCGGGGCGGGATGGAGAACCCTCTCACTGCGAGCTATTCTTCAATTTTGCGGATACCAAGACGCAGGACTTTTTCATTGATGGTAACAATCCCAGTCTGGAGACCCTTCAGAGCGTTTATCAAACCTTGCTCAACTGGTCTAACGAATTGCATGAAGTCGAGCTAAGCATTGATGACATCACCGACAAGGCCGGAGTCAAAAATAGCATGGCCGTAGGTTCGGCACTGAGTCATCTGGGACGGGCTGGTTACCTGGAGAGATTTGACATCCCAGGCAAACGCATTCGCGGCACGCGCCTTTTGCAGCCGCAGGTGCTGACACGTGACCTTCAATTCGACACCAATGCGCTGCGCGAAAAGGAACGTCGAGACCGCTCCAAGCTCAAGGCCATGGTGGATCTTTGCTACGACGAGCAACGCTGCCGCCAAGAACAAATTTTGGCCTACTTTGGCGAAACTGAAAGCCAACCCTGCGGCACCTGCGATGTCTGCCGCAGCAGCGGTGTGCAAGTCGCGCGCGAAGGGAATGCAGCGGAAGTCACCCTGCTAAGACAGGCGCTCAGTGGCATCGCGCGCATGTCCACCCGCAGGGCAGACGGCGTCTGGGAAGGACGCTATGGCAAAGGCCGCATCATCCAGATGCTGGTCGGCAGTAAATCCAAAGAAATCGTGGATGCAGGGCTGGACCAACTCACCACTTACGGCTTGTTGAAGCATCTAGGCACCAACGCGCTGCACCCGCTATTTGCAGAAATCGAAAGACAAGGTCTGATCGAAACCAGCACGGGAGAATACCCCATCGTCTCCCTCACCGCCAAAGGTGCAGAGGTCATGAAAAAGGGGGCCAATGTCCGCATGATGTGGCCAAACACCGCCCCCAAGGCCGAACAACCCCTGAAGCCAGGAGCCAAACTGACCACAGCCGAAGTCTCCACCCGTGAACCCGGATTTGATGATGTGCTTT
>JAOZVT010000046.1 GCA_025869455.1 Prosthecobacter sp. | reverse complement strand
CAACCAGATCAAAAAACCACCGTGATGCTGGCTACGCCTGTACAACCTGCAACGAATGCTATTTTACCTGCGGATTCAAACCTAACAACGTTTAAAAATGAAGATCTAACCACCGAACTCCAATCAAGCACCTCTCCCCAACAAAGCATACATGACGACGACGAAAAGCTAACGGACCAAGAGGATAAAATCTGCCCGCAGGATGCTTTAGCAAGGAAACTAGCTTTGGTAGCCACCCTCACAGACAATGCAGTGGTGCTCACAGATGCCCAAGGTAAGATCGAATGGGTGAATGATGGTTTTGTACGATTGACTGGCTGGAAGCCTGAAGAGGTCATGGGTCGTACCCCAGGGAGTTTCTTGCAAGGTCAAGCCACGGACCGACAAACCATTCATTTTATGCACTCTCATATCCGTGAGGGAAAGGCCTTTAGGACAGAGGTTTTGAACTATCACAGAAGTGGACGCCGCTATTGGTTGTCGATCGAAGTACGTCCGATTCTAGATGATGCGGGGAAGGTGACTAACTTCATGGCCGTGGAAACTGACATCACCCAACGCCGTAGAGATGAACAACGACGAGCTCTGCAATTCTCCGTTTCCCGTAGCCTTTCCAGTGCTGACTCCATAAGACAGGGAATCTCACGACTCATCCAAAGTGTCTGCAATCAACTCGGCTGGAATATCGGTTGCCTTTGGATGCTAGATCCCACGAAGGAACACCTAAAGATGCTGGATCTCTGGCACAATCCCACACTGGACCTCAGTGAATTTGTCGAAATCAGCCAGAACATCATTTTTGAACGTGGTATCGGACTTCCAGGCCGCACATGGATCACCCAGAGGAGTCAATGGATGCCCGATGTGGTTAAGGAACTCAATTTTCCTAGAGCCTTGCAAGCGGCGGCTTCAGGCCTTCACGGCGCGCTCGCTTTTCCGATTCTCTATCAAAGCGAGGTCTTGGGAGTCATCGAGTTTCTGAGCGCCCGAATCGAACAACCCGATGAAGATTTGTTGGAAATGTTAAACGGCATCGGGGATCAAGTCGGGCAGTTTGTCATGCAAATCCGCGCCAATGAGGAACTGCTGGAAGCCAAGGAACAAGCGGAGTCTGCCAGCCGTGCCAAGAGTGATTTTTTGGCCACCATGAGCCATGAGATTCGCACGCCTATGAATGGCATTATTGGCATGTCAACATTGCTGCTCGATTCCAAACTTTCCCTTGTCCAACGTGAGATGGTGGAAACGGTTCAAACCAGCGGTGAAGCCTTAATGACGATCATAGAAGATATTCTGGATTTCTCCAAGATCGAAGCGAGACGACTCGACATCCTCAATGAGGTTTTTTCCGTGGATTCCAACTATCCATGTAGAAAGTCAGCGTGGACAGGGTTCACGTTTTTCCTTTCGCCTGCCGATGGTCACTCCTGACGATGAAAGGGAGAAGACGGTTCATTGGCCCAAGGAGCTTCTGGATTACCAAGTCGTCGTAGCGGATGAATCCCCCACATCATTGCGGGCGGCGCGTGCAGCACTGAAAGGTGTCATCAATGATCCCCATTTGTTACAAAGTGAAGAAGCACTTGTCGCGGCTTTAAAAGATCCTAATCTGACCTGGAATGTGGTCGTCATTTCCCAATTTCTCTTTGGAAAAGCCACCCTTGAAGCCCTGCATGACTTAGGGCTGAAAAATCAAAAGCCGCGCCTCATTGTTTTAGGGCAGCATTCAGACCCATCAAGTATGTTCACGCCACTCACGGATGTGGACATTTTTCTCACTAAACCACTGCGCAGACTTCAGTTACGCGAAGCGCTCCGACAGCTTACTCTAGCGGCTTTTAGACCCATCACCCAAGCTCTGATCAAACCCACCTTAGCCAAGAATGTGTCTCAGCCACGCATGCTGATTGTGGAAGACAATGAAGTTAACTCCAGGCTGGCTTTCCTCCTGCTGGAAAAGTTTGGTTATAAAGCTGACATTGCGAACGATGGGAATGAAGCTCTCAAGCTGTTTAGCTATGGTGTTTATGATGGCATCCTGATGGACTGCCACATGCCCAACATGGATGGCTATGAAACGACGATAGCCATTCGCCAACTAGAAGGT
>JAOZVT010000045.1 GCA_025869455.1 Prosthecobacter sp. | reverse complement strand
CTTCAATGGTCATGATGCGGCTTTGGGCATCTGCTGCAATGGTTGGTCCCATGCCGCAACCTGGGGCGGTGAGGGTCATCTTTACCACGGCACGTTTTTTACCATCCTCAAACTCTTCGACATGGCAGTCGTACACCAGACCAAGATCCACGATGTTCACCGGGATTTCAGGGTCATAGACGTTTTTGAGTTGGTTCCAGACCTGTGCTTCTAGGTCGTTGGCATTCTCAGGGATGTTGGAGGAACTGCTGTCCGCATCTTTTTTGGAGGCTTCAGGATCAATGCCCAGGGCATCCACATCATTAGCACTGACACGAGCCAAGCCGAAATCCGTCGCCACGGTATAGGTGCCGCCCAGGGACTGGGTAATGATGACCTTCATGCCCAATGGCAGCTTGATGGAATCACCACTGGGGATCTGGATGGCGTCAACTTCACGTTTGAGTTCGAGAGAGGAATGCATGGGAAAAGGGATTGGCTTCTTTAGATACGAACGAGAGCATGGAGGCAGCTTGGTTCATGTCAACTTACGAGCCGACAAAGCCAAGCGGCGGCGAGGTTGATTGGCGATGCACGATCTCACTTTCTTTAGCTATGACGTTGGAAATGAAGCGTCTAGTTTTGTTTTGTCTAACTTTGGTGGTCTTACGGTTAATTCGTCTAAATTGACACATCAAAATCTTCTCACATATGCTGATAGCTTGCTAGCCTATGAGTCTCAGGTTTGATTCAGTGCAATGAATATACCAACTGTAGGTTTTCAGAAACACAACATTAGGTGAATTATCGAATCTGTGAGAGTGAGTTGCTAGGAAAGGAGTAATGGCTGCCCTTTTTTCTAATTCATATTTTATAAATTATGAAATTTATTGTATCAAAGACTCATATTTACGATATTAGACAAACGTATCCGCCATTTCCCCCTTTTTTTTATGCGCCTTCTTCTCTCTTTGGACGATATCGAATCTGCTCTAGCCAAACTTCCTGGCTGGAAGCGAGATGGAGCAGAATTAGTCAAAACTTATCGTTTTGACTCGTATATGATAGGCATTGAGTTTGTGAATCTATTGGCGAAAGCGGCAGAAAGTATGAATCACCACCCTGATCTCTACGTTGGCTGGTGCAAAGTTGTTGTCCGCCTAACCACGCACAGCGCTGGAGGAATCACTCTACTAGACATTCAGATGGCACAGCAGGCAGAACGTGGTTATCGTAGCCTTGAAGTGAGCCATGAGTCCACTCACGCTGCCTAGATTCAATCAAAGTTTTTTAAGCAATCCTTGCAATAAGTCTCCTAGTCCTTCCCCGCGAATCAAGTTCTTCAAAACTCGTTCTGTTTTGGGCTTCACTTTCGGGTCTGAAAGTGAACCTGTGGATTCAATGTCAAAGGTGAGGCGGCCTTGTTCGTCAGACAACGCTTTGGTGACGCCCCGGGCGATGGATTCTCCCAGTTTGGCTTTTGAAATGCCAGTGATGAGTCGTGATTGAAGTTCAGGTCCGCAAGAAAGCCGGAGTTCGATTTCGTGCTTATCCTGGGCCGCATTGACCCAGGATTTAGGTTCGATAGCGACTTCATATTCAGGGAAAATGAAGCGGGTGAGGCTGCGAGTGATAAACCGATCATTGGAGAAGTTTCCTGTGACCACAGCATCTTGTGTTAAGGGGCCACCAATGATCACGGGAGCCAAATCCACGCCATACTCCTGCAACTGACGGAGTTCCTTACCAGCAGCATCGCCAATGGTCATGTGGCCACCAAGAACGGAGCCTTTGGCTAAGGTCAGGGTCAGATTCGAGACGGGATTCCAAACTCTTGTCTTGGCATTGATGGGGACGATTTCTCCCTGACCTGAGAGGACTAAATGCGCGAGCTCTGCGGGACGTTTAGCACCGTTGATGCGTGCCATGCCTGAGACATCTATTACGCTACTCAAAACGGCCTGGATACGATTGTGATTCTCCAAGTCGTTCTCATCCACATCAATCCCGGTGAGATTAAAGTCGAGTTCCGTGATATTCACTTTGGTCGTTCCATTTGTGATGTCGAATCGTCCTTTTTTAATGCTGAGTGTCTGCACCGCAAAGGCGAAGGCTGGGCTGGAATCCTGTGCTGCC
>JAOZVT010000044.1 GCA_025869455.1 Prosthecobacter sp. | reverse complement strand
AACGCCGATAACTCATCCACCATGGATGACCCAGCCGCACAGAAGAAAGCCGAGCTCGACGAGATCGGGCGCACCCACATGCCCTTTGGCAAATATGGGCCGCAAAATCATCCGCCCTACGGTGTGCCCATCTATGACATCCCAGCGGAGTATCTCGGTTGGTTTGCGAACAAAGCCGGTTTTCCTAAAGGCCGACTCGGCACCTTGCTGAAAATGGTTCACCAGATGAAAGTGGACGGCTCCGACATTGTCTTTGACGTGTTTCGCAAGCAGCGCGGAGGCCACACCAGACTGCGTCCAGAACGAAAACGGCGCTTTGATTTTCCCGACGAAGGATAACAACTCATAGCGAGACCTGTTTCGTGCAGGCATCAATCACCTAACGAGATTATGATTCTCAGCGTTGCTGATGATTGCACGCCCCCACACATGAGCACAGCATCCTTGAACCTAATGGGCGAGCAAACGCTCATCTTAGACTTGATCTGGCAATCAGAACTTTGGTCACTAGAAAAAAAGACTGACACTTCAGCTTCTTCAAGGACGACAAAAAACCGAGATAAATATATAGCAAGAGTAGGCTCCCTCTAACACAACACGCTTCTAATATCCAACACTTGGCGTCGTGAATTCTGGAGTCTCATTAAGCTTATATTAAATGTGCTACTTCATAGCCGTATAGGTAGATCATCAATCTCCTCATATAACTAAGTAGGGGCTGATGTTTTCGCAGCACGAACGCACTTCTTTCGCGCATCCGGTGAGACAAATCTCTGCGTTCTCCCAAGTTCTTCAAGCCTATGAATTGGTGCTGAATCTCCTCACCACAAAGCCTAACATTGAAGGCAATCATCGCTCCAGTGGACAAGACCAGAACACACAATCAAATGAATCTTGACCACATGGGGAATACGAATGGTTTGCTGATGCAATATTGGACGACTTATCAAATAGCAGTCTAACAACACTACTAGAAATGAGTCGAGCGGACAAAAATAGCTCATCCCCCGAACCGCAAAACTCCGTCACAGGAGCTAAATCAGCAAAAAGTTTGTAACTTATCTCTCACGTCTAAGTAGAAGCATTGAATGTTGGTATCACCTCGCCCGAATTTATGAATGAGACTCTCAACATGCTCTTCAGGCATCGCATTATTCCCACCGTTGTTATCGACGATGTCTCGAAAGCGATCCCTTTAACAGATGCTCTGGTCGCGGGTCGCCTCCCGGTGGTTGAGGTCACTCTACGTACAGCAGACTCTTTGGCAGCGCTGGAGCGCATCATTGATCGGCGGGACATGCTTGTGGGTGTCGGAACAGTGACCACCTTGGCGCAGTTTGATGCCGCGTGGCGCCTAGGGGCACGTTTTGTGGTGACCCCTGGATTTGATGACAACATCCTCCGACATGGGAATCGGCGTGACATCCTCGTCATTCCCGGTGCTGTCACGCCAACGGAAATCATGCAGGCCCAGAACATGGGAGTGAGTTTGGTGAAGTATTTCCCCAGCGAGTCCTTTGGCGGACTTCGCGCCATCGAGGCACTTTCAGGTCCATTTCCAAAAATGCGCTTTTTCCCCACAGGTGGAATCAATCAAGACAATCTCCGCCCCTATCTAGAAAATCGGAGCGTTTTTGCCTGCGGAGGCACCTGGATGGCCAAACGTGAGTGGGTAAAAGATGGTGCTTGGGATAAGATCCAAAAAGCCTGCGCTGAAGCTGTCGAAGTCGTCCGTTCTGTCGTCTAAATCGACAGCAACTGGACTCAAAAAGGTGCCCATAGGGCACATCTTCGTCACATGAATACGTGTGTCCAGGTTCGTTAAAGGTAGGCTAGAGGTTCCTGTTGAGCCGTGATGAAACTTCGCCAGAATCGGCGTATGATTCTTCTCCTCTAATCTCAAGAGGAGTCCCAACCCGTCCCCCCCTTCCCCAACCGCCCATGTCACGCCGCACCCTAGCTGAGTCTTACGAGAAGATCCCCACTCACATTTTCGCTAACTCTGGCGCTGCCGCCAAATCCCTGGCCACCGAGGTGAAAGCCTTGATTCAGGAACGTGCAAAAGAAGGTAAAAAATGTTGTGCTCGGCATGGCGACAGGTTCCACACCCGTGCCC
>JAOZVT010000043.1 GCA_025869455.1 Prosthecobacter sp. | reverse complement strand
CTCAGGAACTAAACGCCAATGGAGACCTGACGATTCATCTGACCCGTGCAGATGTGTATCTTAGCAAAACGATCCCCACAAAATTGAAAGGCATCGTTCAGCGTGACGGAGGTTGGGCTAAAGGCGAGCGCTGGAGAAGTCTAAGCATAGAGCCGACGATTGAACGAAAGTAACACTTCTGGCAGGTTGGTTGCGTGTACTGCGTGCGAGGGTATATTGGGGAGCTTTGGTTTTGTTCCATTACAAGCCCCTGGTTCATCATGAGATCATCTCCATGGAAAAACAACGTGACGGCAAGGGAAGGAGGATTATCCCGACCATGAAGCCTTGGCGGTGGTTCAAGCCGGACAAGAAGGCAACTCGCTCAAAAGGAACGAAGTCCTGCGAGCCGAAGTCTCCAGCCTTGGTACTGAAAAGCGTAGGCTACTGGTCAGAGCGTTTGGATGATGATTATCTGATCCATCCGGCGCGGCTGATTGATCGTAACTGGCAAGGAAAGGACCGAGACAAAATCGTCGCATATTTACGCAATGGCATCACTTTTATGTCCAGTCTAGGGTGGGCTACCTGCCGCGTTCCGGATGGCCCCAGCGATGAAGAAATGGGATGTCGGGATTTGACTGATGGCACCTGGGTCTGGCCGGAGGGGTTGTGGGTCTATGTGCAACGCTATGGAGTGCGCTTGCCAGATGAATTTGTGCAGCATATGAGCCAGTGTGGATTTCAGGCATCTAAAAATAGCAGCCTAGGACAAGAAGTTCCAGAATTGGACCCCAGACTGCGAAACTCCCCATCCTGGACCTCCGTGGTGGACTCTGAATTTTGGAAACAGTGGACTCTCAAAGAACGTCTGAGAGCCGAGGCCGAAGAAGCGGAGTATTGAACCCAAACTCCGCGATTGATCGGGGTCATCGACTGCAAATCCCCCCAAGAATCACGTGCATTTGTTCGTTAAGAAGGCAGAAGTGTCGTCATTGAAATTTCTTCAGCAAAGTCCAGTATTCTTTAAATCATCATGAAAGGCATTCTCGTACTCATCCTCGCTGCAGCCGTCGGCTATGTTTCCTATCAATATGTGTATCCGATCATCGCTGACTCGATGAAGTTTGAGAAACACAAGCCCAAGGTTCAAGAAGTGGCGGAAGCCCCTAAGCCCGAGAAAAAGAAGAAGGTCGTAGTCGTCGCCCCGCCCAAGCCCGTGATGGAGGAGCCCAAGCCCGTGATGGAGGCTCCGAAGCCTGAGCCGATGGCAGAAGCACCCAAGCCTGAGCCCGTGAAACCTAAAGACGGTGAGTTTGTCGCTCCTGAATTCCCGCCGATCGAGGTGGCCGTCCAGAACTGGACTGCTATCCCTAAAAGCGCCTTTCCACGCCCAGTGACCTTGAAAAGAGATCTGGAGCTACAAATGAAAATTGGCAACTCCACAGCAGGCACCAAGGTAAAAGCGGGAGGCACGATTGTCGCTGTCGGTCAGGATGGAACAGAACTGGTCGTTTCACCCACGGAAACATCTCCGATGAAAGGAAAGGTCAGCATGGATGACACCAACCTGAAAGAGCTGCTCACAGATGTTTATGAGCGCTGGAAAGTGGCCCGTACTGAGACACTGCGTCGCGCTCATGAATTTAAGTTAGCTGCTGCCGAACGCGCAAAGAACGCTCCACCACCCACAAGCGGTGCCGTGGCCAGTGCAGGCAATACGAAGCCTGCGCGTGATGCCGATGGCACTTACCCCCTCTTGCTTGCCAGCATGAAGTCCGGTCAGGTTACTGAAATCAAACCAGAAACCATCAAAGAATGGGGTGAACCCCAAATGACAGACGGCGTCTGGACGGTCATCGTAAAATACGAAACCCAGACAATGTTTGGCAAGTTCGATACCGAAGCTCAAGCCCAGATCAAGAATGGTAAGGTCGAAAAATGGATCTACACTGGCTCAGGCGAAGAGGTACCCTAATTTACCCTTTATTCAGAATCATCCCAGGTTCGTAAAAACTTTATAAACCTGGAGGGTGCCTAGCCACATAGCCCTTCATTGGCCTGGATTTCGTGGACCAGCGAGGTCCGCGCCGTTCTCCATTGTAACCCGTATCCAGCCGCAACCCGGCAACAACAATGAAGGTGTGTCCATTTCGGGAATAGATGGTAATGTATTTGCCCTCGCCAGATTTTCCATAGCTACGCAGGCTGCTGGAAGTGCCTGCGCTTTTGAGCAGACCCGCTCCATGCAAGACGTAGGAGACTGTGCCAGAGCAGTCATACCCGCTATCTTCAAACGAACGGTGACCGCCACCATACTTGTAGGGCATTCCAGCGATGCGATTCCCTGCACTGATTGCACGCATAACTTTCGAAGGTAGCCCGGCTGGCGGTACAGCTTTACCATTAACAATGACAGCCGTTTTGCCGCGATTGTATTCGTATTCCCAGGTCTTCGGTCTGGAACCGCAACTGCAGAGAAGTACTCCAGCCAAAATGGAAAGGGAAAAGACAAGACGGGGGGGCATTCGAGAAACTAGACAGAGATTCAAAAGAGGCAAGTTTTGGGGTTTCTGATCCGTCTAGCACATGACAGAGATCCGCACTTTGTGACGCATGAAGCAGTCTTTTTATTCTGAGAACAGATCTAAGAGAGTGTGCGCCGTTCATTTCCACTGCCCTTGTATCCTCTGGGCATCACGCTATTTTAGGGTTAGATGCGCATTTCAGAGATCTTTTATTCAGTCCAGGGCGAAGGTTCACTCACCGGTGTTCCTTCAGTCTTTGTGCGCACCTCCGGCTGCAATCTCCGCTGCACTTGGTGTGACACTCCTTATGCCTCTTGGCAACCAGAAGGGCCAGAGATGACTCTGAACGCAATCATGAGCGAAATAACAAAACACCCAACACGCCATGTCGTCGTGACCGGCGGTGAGCCCATGATTGCCAAAGAGATCGGAACTTTCCTCACCCGTCTTCATCAGGAGGGAAAACACATCACCGTAGAAACAGCGGGAACGGTTTCTCCTGGAAACCTGCATGTGGATTTAGCCTCCTTGAGTCCCAAACTGGCCAACTCGACTCCGAGTGCGGAAAAAGCAGGCGCAGCCTGGGCAGAGAGACATGAACAGACACGCCAACAACCAGCCGTACTCCGTGAATGGCTGGAACGCGCCGTGGACTATCAGCTCAAGTTCGTCATTTCCAGCGAAGCCGATTTGAGCGAGGCCCAAGAAGTCGTGGCCAGTATCGGCATCCAAGTGCCCGCTGAAAAGATCCTGCTCATGCCCGAAGGCACCAGCATGGAGGTCATGCGCACGCGCTATGACTTACTGATCCATGCCTGCTTGAAATACGGCTACCGTCTCAGTCCTCGCCTGCACATCGAGCTGTTTGGCAATACCCGTGGGACGTGAGAAGCTTAAGTTCCTAGATTGAATACTTCCGGCAGATCAAGCTGGCGATCGTTGATTAAAAGATCACTCTGGGGCGCAGGCATATGCCCCATCAGGACTAACAAATCATTCCGCATCAGGCTAACCGAGTGAAAGGCGCAGACTTCTGCGGGCCTAAATGGCTTTTAAAAGGGATGCCCCTTGCAAGTAGGCAAGCCTTCAAAATAATCAGAGGCTAATTCTACCAATAAAAAACCCCGGCTAGCACTCGCGCGCTAAACCAGGGTCTAATGGGGTTTTAAAGGGAACGCAGAGCGCGATTAGCGGCGCTGGTAATACTGCTGATAGACGTTCTCGTTCAGCTTCAATTTGCCGCGCACAGAATCCAAAGCAGTACCGTCGGCTTCGATCTGGAAGTTCACGAAGTAACCGCTCTCAACATGGCGAGGATTGAAAGGGAACTTGCGTTTGCCGATCTTGTCAATCTGCTCAAGCTTCGCGCCAGAGCTTTCCATATCACGGCCAATGCCACTGACAAGTTGTTCGACGGTTTCTTCTTTGCCCTTCATGTCGAGGACGATCATGGCTTCGTATTTGCGCTTCATCGGTGTAGTATTCAGTTGAGGTTAACGGTTATTCTTCTTTGCGGTTGAAAAGATTCATCGCTGTTTCCAGCCCAGACTGGCAAGCAGTGCGGATGGCATCTGTAGCACGTTGAATCATGATGGCGAGTTCTGTACGCTCTTCTTCACGAAATTTTCCAAGGACATGTCCCACTAAGCGTTCACCCGCTGGACGACCCGACGGAGTTGAAATGCCTAACTTCAAACGTGGGAAAGCGTCTGAACCCAAGGTGCGGATCATTGATTTCAGACCATTGTGACCACCAGCAGAACCAGCAAGACGCATTCTCATGCGGCCCAATGGCAGATCCACATCATCATAGACGACTAGAAATTCCTGCACGGAGGTTTTGTAAAACTGACTCACGGACAAAACGCTGCGACCACTGTCATTCATGTATGTGGTCGGTTTAAGCAAAATGGCACCTGGGATTTTTGCTACCCAACCATGCCAGCGTTTCTCCTCAGTGAAGGAAACCCCAGAAATTCGCGCCAACTCATCCACCACCATAAATCCGATGTTGTGACGGGTGTCGCGATATTCGATTCCTGGATTGCCGAGTCCGATAATGAGTCTGGGCTTCAAGCTGCCTGGCGCACGGGAAGTTGTTTCATCACCGTGCACAGCAGGTAACTGGAGTCAAACTCCGGACAAGGGTTACTTCTTACCTTTAGCTGCAGGAGCGGCGGCAGCAGCAGGTGCTTCTTCAACCACTTTCGGCTCTTCGCACATGATCAGGACGACATCGTCAGCCAGTTTGGCACGCACGCCTTCTGGGAGTTTGAGGTCACCAACGTGGATGCCTTTCCCCGTCTGAAGGTCAGAGATGTCCACGTCAATAGCGTCAGGAAGATCTTTCGGCAAGCAGCGCACTTCCAGGGTGTGATGGATAGCTTCAATCAAACCACCAGCCTTTGCACCAGGGGATTCTCCCACCAGATTCAGTGGCACCTGGGCGTGAATTTCTTCATCCATAGCAATCGCATGGAAATCCACATGAAGGATACCACCGCGAAGGTGATCATGCTGGACCTGCTGAACAAGAGCGAGCTGCTCCGCAGAGTCGATCTTCAGGCTAACCAAGATGTTATCCGAAGCACTGCTTTCCAGAAGCTTCGTGAATGTCTTGGAGTCCACCTGCACATTTGTGGGGGCAGTCTTGCGGCCATAAACCACCGCAGGGATGGAACCAGCCTTACGCAGGCGGTTAACGGCACTAGTGCCTTCACTAGTGCGGGGCTGGGCGATGATGTCGAGGATTTTGGCCATGTCCGTAAGTTCTTCTGAACAGTATGTTAGAGGGGAAAAGGGCAGCGAGGATACACGTCCTTTTTCAGATGTCAAAGAGAGATGTGACAGACTCGTTGTCATGAATGCGCTTAATGGCCTGCGCCAGGAGGGGCGCAATGTCCAAGGTCGTCACTTTATGCCCCTGAGCCTGGGGAGTCGAATTCGTGGAGAACAACTCTAAAATAGGAGATTTAGAAATGCGGCTGTGACCTTTTTCGCCCAACACCGCATGGGAAACACCTGCGTAAATGGCTTTAGCGCCGTGTTTTAGCAACAACTCTGCAGCGGCGGTGAGAGTGCCTGCGGTTTCCGTCAAGTCATCCACCAAAAGAACGTTTTTGCCGTCCACATCACCTATCACATTCAGCGCTTCCACTTCTTCCGCGCTAACACGATTTTTTGCCACGATCGCCATCGGGGCTTTCAAGGCTTTGGCATAAGCATGCGTCATTTTAATGCCACCAACATCTGGAGAGACCACGACTAAATCTTCAATCCCACGCTCCTTGATGGCCTTCATCAGCACAGGTCCGGCGTAGAGATGATCCACTGGGATATCAAAGAAGCCCTGAATTTGACCCGCATGGAGATCCACCGTGAGCACACGATTCACTCCACTGGCCACCAGCAAGTTGGCCACCAATTTAGCCGTGATAGGCACGCGTGGGCGGTCTTTGCGGTCCTGGCGTGCATAGCCGAAAAACGGTAGCACGGCAGTGATGCGGTGAGCACTGGCACGACGCACGGCATCCACCATGATCAACAATTCCATCAGGTTTTGATTCGTCGGTGGGCAGGTTGGCTGAACAATGAAGAGATCACTGCCGCGAATGTTTTCGTGGATCTGCACAAATGTCTCACCATCTGGAAAAGTGGTGAGGGTAGCCTCACAAAGCTTGGTGCCCAGGTTTTCACAAATCGAGCGCGCCAATACTGGGTGAGCCGATCCACTCAAAATCTTCAAATTGTCCGTCATGTGCGCGGAACTAGACTTGATGCAGGTGGAAATCAACTGCCGTTGATCAAGGAATCTCCTGCTTTTCTAAAAGTAAGGGTACTTCTGCCTATTTTAGGCAAAAAAGGTGAAGTTCATACCTCTCAGCCTCACTCTCCCCTGCCCTCAAGATAATCCAAAGCTTTCACCAAACTGGATTGAGTGAGGAAATGATTCAGTCGCGAAGGCAGTTGCGGCTTGAGTCGCTGATGCTCGGCGGTGAGAGCCTCTGACACTGTTTGAAGAGCCTTCAAGTGCGCGGCGGGATCGCGGTCCCGAAACGCATGATCAGCAATGGTTTCTAAACGCTGCCGCAGCAGGGCATGCAGGGGGGCGAATTCTGGGTTCACAGCGATTTATCAATGAGAAGCGCAGCAGCACGGCGCGGATTCGGGTGATAGCCGTTCATGCTGGCGCGGATTTTTTTAGCACGGTCCACACACGCCTCAGCCTTTTGAAAATCACCCGAGGCTTTGTACACGGCCCCCAGGTTAATGTAGGTCTGAGAAAGATCCGCTGGGTCCATTTGATCATTGGCCAAATTTTGCCGGATGCTCAGCGCATGCTCATGCATTTGCTGCGCCTGCTCCACATCCAGATTTGAATAATAAAGCACTCCCAGGTTATTGAAAACGCTAGCCACGCGGGGGCTAAGATCTCCATCCGTCAGGCGAAAGATCTCCAGAGCTTCCTGATAATACAACTCAGCCTTGGGATAGTCCCGCAGCTGTTTGAAGATCATCGCCAGATTATTTTTGATCGTGGCCACCTTGTCACTATTGGTTACGCCTTTATCCTCGGCAATCTTCAGCGCCTTCTCATAATATTGAGCCGCCTGATCTGTGCGGCCCCAGCGATCATACAAATGGGCGAGCAAAGAGTGAATACCGACCAATAGCTCCGCATCTGGCTTCCGCTGCTCCTGAGCGCGATACAGCGCCTCACGATAGAGAGATTCCGCCTTGCGAAACTCACCTTCCTTTTGCCGCAGATCAGCTAAAACGCTGATCTGCTCCACCAACTGCCCTACCCGGGTGGAGTCATGGTATGCGACGCGACGCGCCTCCTCGACACTGCGAGAGGCGGCGGAGATCTGACGCTCCAGGTTAGGGTCCACAGGGGTATTGGTTGGCTAGAACCGCCGCGCGAGGGTTTAACTCGCGTCGCGGTAGGATTGAGCAAGGTTGGCGATCTGATCGCGTGCAGTAGCCATCATATCACGGCTAACGCCTGCGTTCTCATACCAATGGGTGTAGGCATGATTGTCAAACATGATATCAAACTGAGCAATCAAGCGCTCAAAAACAGCAGCAATGCCAGTATGATTGACCAGAGCAAGACCGCTGGAGGCAAATCCCTCAGGGGCAGTTTCGGCATAACCAAGTTTCAAGCCGCCAGAAGAAGGCATGTAACTGGCATAGTTTAGCGACTTGCGAATGGTCGCCATATTTTCGTCCACATCCTTCGCCTTCACATCGCCACGGAAAAGGGCACTGGCCGCCAGATAGACGCCCTGCTGCCAATCGATGGCCGCCGTGAAATTGTCTTGGGAGAATGTCTCACGAGCAAGATCAGGAAAATTGGTCCGCACCTGACCCTCCTGGCCAGGACCACGCATCGGGGCGAAGCTAGCCGTCAGGAAGTGATTGCCAGGGAATGGCACCAAGTTGGTCACAAACTCGCTCAAGTCCGTATTCAGTTTCCCAGGGAAACGAAGGGAGGCCGTCACCGAGCTAACAATCAGCGCGATGATGTTGTTCAGATCCATGTAATTCGGGCTGCGATTCAGCTTGGCTTTAGCAATGCGGAAAAGAGCTTCATTATCCAAAAGGACGGCTCCGTCCGCATTGTCCAAAATGCGCTGGAGAGTCAGGATGGCGTTGTAAGGCTCCACCGCAGAATCAGAGATCAGAGGAGATGGTACCACTGAAAAGGTGAAGATGCGCTTCTTGGGATAGGCCTGACGCAGGCGCTCCAAGATCAGCGAACCCAGGCCAGAACCAGAGCCACCACCGATGGAATGTGTCATCAAGAAACCTTGAAGGCCCTTGGTTTTTTCCACCGCGCTGTCGATCACGTTCATGATCTGATCAATCACGCGCTCGCCTTCCACATTGTAACCACGCGCCCAGTTATTGGCCGCCCCTGGAATTTTGCGAACGATGCTGCTTTCGTCAAAAAGTTGGGACATGTCCCCACCTTCGATACGGGCAATAACCCCTGGCTCCAAATCCACCAAGACTGCACGTGGCACATACTTGCCATCACGCACCTTATGGAAGAAAACCTCCATGTTGGAATTGGCGGCCACATTGGTGCCTTCTTTTAACGTACCTGCCTCGGTAAGGCCATGTTCACGCAAAGCTAGACGCCAAAAGCTGTCTGCAATCTGGTTACCGCACTGTCCGACGTGAATGCTCAGAATTTCTCTCACTGTATGTCCTCCGGGATGTTTCTTGAAACTGTTAGACTGGTCGATTGTGCAGGCCATTAGCGGCGACGATCCACAAGGTCACGCAGGCTCATGGAACCGCGCGTGTCGTCTGCGCCACTGGTCAGCAGGCTGGTTTCACCAGCAGTATCCTGCACCTTAGCTTTGGCGCCGCTTTCTTCTGCCACTTGGTAGCTCTGGATCAATTCCTGGGCGGAAGCACGCAGAGCATTGATCTGCTCTTCGGACATGCCTTCATTGAGGTACCAGTTGGCGAAGGCCTTGCGCTGCCAGAGCTTGTCAAAGTTGTGACAGATCCGATCCAGCACACGGGCGATTTCCGTGTTGTTCGCCAGCAGCACCATGCTCTTGCGATGAGAGGTACCAGGCTGCTCGACATAACCAATTTTAAAAGCCGTCGGAATCCAATAGGTCAAAGGCAGCTTCTCACGCATGGCGGCCAATGCTGCATCTGCCTGGGGTTTGTCATCCATGATCCCACGATACAGAACGGCTGTGCTCAGGAAGCGACCTTCCATCGGTGAACAAGCTGCAAAGACAGAATCATTATCGAACAGAGACTTGATCATCTCTTCGATCCCCATCTCCTCAAACTTGCTGCGGTCAGGTGGCGTCAGCGGTGCAAAGGCACACATCAAGAAATGCAGCGAAGGCTGTGGCACCAGATTTGTCAGAAGTTCACGCAGACTGATTTCCACAGTTAGGAAACCACTGAAACGCATGGAGGCGGTGATACCCGCCAGAGCCTCTGTAATCAAAAGGTTCAGATCGTCCACCGTTGGGCTTTCGATGTTCCATTTGCGATGAGCGAGGTCAAACAAGGCCTCATTGTCAAAGATCAAACAGGCATCCGCCGAACGGCGAAGCGTATTGAGGGCAAAGACCGTGTTGTAGGGCTCTGTGACCACCGACGAAACCTGAGGTGAAGGAAGTACCGCGCAGCTAAGAACTGGGAACTCCGAGTATTTCTCTTTCAGAGATTCGATCACCAAGCAACCAAGCCCCGAACCCGAGCCGCCACCGATAGCATGCAGCACAATGATGCCACCGACGTTGTCGCACTTATCAATTTCATACTCCAGGCGTGCCATGACTTCAGGCAGCACCTCACGCCCAACACCAAGGTAACCCACGGCAAAATTCCCGCCGGCTCCTTCCGTGCGTGATATTAAATTGGCAGGATTAAAAAGTGACCCGCTGGTCGCTTTGACATTGTCGATCACACTCGGCTCCAGATCCACCATGATGGCTCTGGGCACGAAACTTCCTGAGGTGGATTCACCAAGCTTGGAAAAAAACGAACTCCAGTTACCACGAGGAGCCGCCCCCTGAGCAGTCTGACCCGTAAGCGGATCAATCCCATGCTCCTGGCATACCGTCTTCCAAAAGGAAGCTGCGATCTGATTACCTGCCTGACCTATCGAAACGACGATTGTGTTATTGACCTTCATTCAGTGACTCGAATTTCAACCTTTTCTATTATATTTGAGAATATTTGCAACTATTGTTCTCAAAATGATAACTCTTAATTTAGTGATAGCAGGAATGATCCCAATTTGTTCACGGGTTTAAAAAAGTTTTAGCTTCTATAAGCGTTTCACCCCGCTAACGCAGAAAGTATCGGAGAGCTTGGAGGTTTCCAACCAAATTATGGTGTGAATCTCACGATTTTCTTACAAAATCGTCAACTTTCCAGATTTGCCTAAAATTTGAGGTGTTTCTTTTGAGAACCCAAAGATCGCTCATGCGCGACGACATCCACAAATTTCTCCCATTTTGCCATAGGTCGCTCTCCAAATAAAAGAGGTGAAGGAACATGCCCTTCACCTCTTCAGTTTAAATGGATGCCGACGAAAGGTTCGCCGCCAGCTCACTTCGCAATCAAATTAGCGGCAGCCACAAGGCCCTCTTTCGAAACGATTTTCCCTGCAAGTTCAGGTTTGCAATCAGAGGTCAGTTCATCACGGAACTTCTTGATGAAACTCTGGGTAGGCCAGGAGCAGGCTTCACCAAAGGCACAGATAGTCTTGCCTTCGATCTGATTCGCCACGGTTTCCAGAGTGTCCACGTCATCAGGGCTGGCGGTGCCTGCCACGATACGGTCGCTGATCTTCTTCATCCAAAGGCTTCCTTCGCGACACGGCGTGCACTGACCGCAAGATTCGTGAGCGTAGAAGTTATTCAGGTTATTGATGACCCAAGTCATGCTGCGGCTGTCATCCATGATGATGACCCCACCCGAACCTGCCATGGAACCGCAGGCGGCCATGGTGTCGAAGTCCATTGGGATGTCCATGATCGTGAGTTCACGACCATCCTTGAGTTTGAATTTTTCGTCAGCGCGCAGGACCTTGGCAGAGCTTCCGCCAGGGATGATGGCCTTGAGCTTGCGACCGGGCTTCAGCCCCCCGCAGAGGTCATTGATCACCTCACCCATGGTCACCTTACCGACTTCCACTTCGTAGTAGCCAGGTTTTTGTACATCACCGCTCACGCATAAAATGCGGGTGCCAGTATTGTTAGGCGTGCCCAGTTTAGCGTATTCCACACCACTCATCTGAATGATGTGCTTCACATGGCAGAGAGACTCCACGTTGTTGACGATGGTCGGACACATGTAGAGTCCGAGCGCCGCCGGGAAATAGGGAGGCTTAATGCGTGGGTAAGGGCGTTTGCCTTCCAGAGACTCAATCAGGCCCGTCTCTTCTCCGCAGATGTAAGCACCTGCGCCACGATGCACATAAATCTCGCAGTCGAAGCCGCTACCCAGGATGTTTTGTCCCAAGAAACCTTTTGCTTTAGCTTCGGCGATGGCTTTTTCGACAATCTTGGCGGCGTAAGGGAACTCTTCGCGGATGTAGATGTAAGCCAGTTTGGCTCCGACTGCGAAGCAGGCAATGGCCATGCCTTCAACCAACTGATGCGGGTCCTGATGCAGGATGTAGCGGTCTTTGAAAGTACCGGGCTCGGATTCATCCGCGTTACAGATCAGATAAACAGGCTTGGTGTTCGTAGGCGGAATGAACCCCCACTTCACGCCGGTCGGGAAACCTGCACCGCCACGGCCACGCAGACCAGCGGCTTTGACTTCGCCAATGATGGCGGTCTTCTCCATTTTGAGCGCGATTTTCAGCTGCTCATAACCTCCGTCATTGAGGTAACAGTCGATGGACGGGTCGTAGCCGACACGGTCGATATTTTTAAAGATGAGCCGCTTCTCGCGGGAATGCGGTTCTTTGCCAGGGAGATACTGAACAGCGGAGGCCATATTTCGCAGTATCCGACTCCGCAAGGAGGGGGCAACCTGGATTTGTGAAAAATTTCACAAGCGTTTCCCAGGCACTTGACTCCCCTTCCCCGATTTTACTCCCTGCGTTTGAGCATGATCCGCTTGAATCGGGCATCCTCATCCATGCTCACGCTCTGCACTTCAGGGTCGTTGACGAAGACATTGTGAATGAGACGGCGGTAGTAGCTATTCATCGGATCCAGGATCTGACTCTGGCCTGTCGCCCGCACCCGCTCACCCACTTCACGGGCCATCTCCACCATTTTATCCTCCCGGATGGAGCGGAAATATTCGATGTCCACGCGGATTCGTGGTGCCTGGGGAATGTGCCGCTGGAGAATGCGATTCACCAAGTACTGAATGTCCTCCATGGTCGCACCACGGCGACCAATCAACAGTTGAGAATCCTCCGTGTGGATTTGCAGAGTCGGTCCCTCGGGTCCTTCCAACTCGTCAATTTTAACCGTGAAGCCGAGGTATCCCAGCATGGTATCCACAATCTGGCGGGCGTGAGAGAGAGGAGTCATGACGCTTGGTAACTGTAAAACGAACTGAGCTGCCCTCTTACGCTTTCGGCGCAGGAGGGTTAATGCTCACTAACGAAGTAAATCCGAATGGAGAATGCTCAATGACGAACTTGCGCCTTCTTCATCAGAAGAGCACGCAAGTTCGCTCCATTGGAACCCTGAACGAGCCTGCTTTTTCAAAAGCAGGCCCACGCATAGGATCAATCTTCGAATTTCTTCACCAAGAGGGCCGAATTGTGACCGCCAAAGCCGAAGCTATTGCTCAAGGCAGCGTTCACTTTGGCTGGGCGGGCCGTGTTAGCCACGATGTCCACATCCACTTCAGGATCGAGATTCTCGACGTTGATGGTCGGCGGCACGATTTGGTCGCGAATGGCCAAGATGGAAGCCGCTAACTCAATGCCACCTGCTGCGCCGAGCAAGTGACCGGTCATGGACTTGGTGCCAGAAACGAGCAGCCCGTTCTGAGCATAGGAACCGAAGGTGCGCTTGATGGCACGAAGCTCACACAAATCACCCACAGGCGTGGATGTGGCATGGGCATTCACATACTGAACATCCGTCGGGTTCATTTTGGCGTGGCGCAGGGCCATCTCCATGCACTTCGCAGCGCCAAGACCTTCTGGATGAGGGGCAGTCAGGTGGTAGGCATCTGCAGTCACACCATAACCAGCGAGTTCGGCATAGATCGTGGCACCACGCTTTTTGGCGTGTTCCAATTCCTCGATCACAACCACGCCAGAACCTTCACCCATGACGAAGCCGTCACGGCCTTTATCCCACGGGCGTGAAGCGTGCTCAGGATCATCATTGCGCAAAGAGAGCGCCTTCATGTTGGCAAAACCAGAGAGTCCGCAAGGACGAATGGAGGCTTCAGATCCACCGCAGACAATGGCGTCAGCGTCACCAAACTTGATGATGCGCCAGGCTTCCCCAATGTTGTTATTGGAGGTGGCACAGGCCGTGGTGATGCACATGTTTGGCCCCATGAAGCCAAATTCCGTGGCGATCATGCCCGTGGCAATGTTCGTGATCATCATCGGGATCAGGAACGGCGAAACGCGGCCCGGTCCCTTGTTCAGAAGGATCTCGTATTGAGTTTCAATGGTGCTCAGACCTCCAATACCGCTACCGACCATGACGCCGATACGGTGCGGGTCCAAGCCATCAGGATTCAAGCCGCTGTCTTTGACTGCCATCTTGGAGGCAGCCATCGCCAACTGGAAAAAGCGGTCCGCGCGGCGGGCTTCCTTATGATTGTTGAAAAATGGGGTTGGATCAAAGTCCACCACTTCACCCGCGATTTTGCAATCATAGTTAGTGGTGTCCATGCTCTGGATGCGGCGAATGCCGCTCTTTCCAGCCAGGAGATTTTTCCAGAAATCTTCAGTGTTGTTCCCCAAGGGAGAAACGGTTCCGATTCCGGTGATAACGACGCGACGTTCGGTCATGTGTGCAGTTAGAGGGGTGAGTTGGAAAGCTCAGAGAACACGCTTTAACCCGAGGGGCAAGAGATTTTCCACGCTGGTAAGATCATAGATACGCCCCCCAAGATCATGCGTAACGTCAATATTTTTTCATCGGCGTAGTAAATAAAACAGATAAACGCTGAACCGTTTGAGCCGAGCTGATGAAATTTCCGCTGAACTGAAACCTGTCGTAAACGCACTCCGGTAACAGTGCTTCTTGCGCCAACGTCTTCCCTTTCGTAATCAAGGGAGACGCGTGTCACCCATGCTCCCCTCGCTCAATACTCTCAAGCTCCCTGATCTTTGGCAGCACCAAGCCGTTAACCTGCTCAGGGCTGGTACTGATGTGGTGGTGAATGCCCCCACAGGAGCAGGTAAAACCTATATTTTTGAGCTACTCCACCAGTCGCGCTCCCTGCAAGGGCAGGCAGTTTACACGGTGCCCACTCGCGCCTTGGCGAATGATAAATACGCTGAATGGAAAGAAGCCAAATGGGATGTGGGAATCGCTACGGGTGACGTTTCCGAAAACGTCGGCGCGCCTGTCGTCGTAGCCACCTTGGAGACACAACTCGAACGACTTGTCCGGGGTGAAGGCCCCGCCATGCTGGTGATTGATGAGTATCAAATGATCTCGGATACGGCCCGTGGCAGCCACTATGAAGCAGCCATCGCCCTGGCACCCAAAGACACGCGATTGCTTCTCCTCAGTGGCTCCGTTGCCAATCCAGAAGATATTGTGGCTTGGTTAAAACGTTTGGGCCGTTCGGCTGAGGTCGTACAAACCAAGGAACGCCCAGTACCGCTAGAAGAAGCCCCCTGGGAAGCCCTGCCGCAGCACATGGCACGTAACTTTGACCAATTTTGGCCCAAATTTGCGGCGGCCGTGATGCTGGCGGACCTAGCTCCCCTGCTCATTTTTTCTCCGCGAAGAAAAGACGCTGAATCCATTGCCCGAAGGCTTGCGGCAGATTTACCTCAGGGAGAAACCCTGGCGCTGACACCTGAGCAACGTGGAGTCTGCGGCAAAGATCTCGCCTCCCTGTTGGAAAAACGAATCGCCTTTCACCACAGCGGTCTTTCTTATGCCGCACGAGCAGGTGTGATCGAGCCGCTGGCGAAGGCCGGCCAACTCCGCGTCATTGTCGCGACGATGGGCCTAGCTTCAGGGATCAACTTTTCAGTGAGGAGCGTGCATGTGGCGGCCACAACTTTTCACAATGGCAAGACGGAGCACAAACTCACGCCAGATGAACTGCTGCAAATGTATGGCCGTGCTGGACGCCGCGGCTTGGATGAAAAGGGATTCGTGGTCACCACCAAACAAAGTCCCACACTGATGGATGCCCGGGCGGCCCGCCTGCATCGGGGAGAGTTGCTCGCGTGGCCGATTTTTCTTCGTGTCATGAAACACGCTTCCCAAACAGAGGCTAACCCCTTTCAGGAAGCCGAACGCTTTGCGGGCCGTCTGTATGCTAAAGTGCCACCCTTGTTAGGCTTAGAAGAACATGCGCCTGAGATCATTGCAAAACCAGAGGCAAAAGCCCTCTTTGGCCTAGAAGCGACCGAGAAACAGATCCTCAATTCCCAAGGTGTGTGGGAACGCCGAGCAAGTGCCCCACCGCAACGCCTCCCGTTAGGCCAAGCGTGGCTGGCTGGTACGGAGAAGATTGGACCTGCGCTCAGCATCCCAGGCTTTGTTGCCCGCTTTGCCCATGGCCTAGGCCGCGTTGGCAAAATTGAAAAGAACCACTACGGGGTCGAAATACCGCTAGGGCAGCCTCTGGAAGAAAATCCAGGCCACATTCGCCCAACCAAAAGTTTGCGCAAAATGCTCAAGCTCCCTCGCCAAGCTGAGTCCCTAGCCCTGGAGGAAGTCGAGGTCCTCTTTGCGAACAGCCTCGCAGCCCTGCTACTGGAAGCACACGAAGAGGTTTATCGCGACACACTTCCCCAACTCAAGTCCACGATCGCAAAAGAAGGACTGGTCTTCGCTTCATTTGATCTCAGTGAAATCGAAGTGCCCGTCTATCGAGACTCCCTGGATTGCCCGCTTTTCTTACCCCGAGAGCGCACCATCGTGGTCAAAAATGAAACCGGGGTTCAGGCGGATCAAACAGCTCCCACCCATACAGATCGTCAGCCCCGCCCAGGCTCCCCCATTCACGCCTGGCGTGCCTTGGGGCTGATTGATGAATCTGGAACACCGACTCGAAGAGGGGAGATTTTCTCTTTCTTTCAAGGCGGTGAAGGCTTGGCCATTGCCGCAGCCTTGGAGGATGAAGGCTATCCGGTGGATGAACTCATTCTTCACATGGCCAATCTGCGCAGCGGCACCAAATTTGATCTGCCGTTGGCCTGTGGCTCTGAACGACTGGGCGCAGCCTGCCGAAACACCTACGGTTTCATCAACCATTCCGGTTATCTCGAAAACGGCCTTCCCCTTGATTATGGGGAGGGCGCTGCGGAACTTTTATCCACGCTGCTTCATCCTGAACGCCCAGATACACGCGAACTTCGCCAAGGGATCGCCGAAGGTGACATATCCAGAGCTTATGTCGAATGGCTAAGCTTACTCCGCCATCTTACCCACGCTCCGGCACATCCCTGGCGGCGCTGGTTGGCCCTACAAGAAGAAGCCAAACGAGTGCTAAAGCAGCATAACAAAACGCTGCGGCATCTCTTCCATCTGGATTTACCGCCACTAACGAACAAACAGAGGCACGGCAAACCGAAGCATTACTTAATGATCCAGAATTAGACCCGTTTCGCTTCTCTTGCGAGAGCTGCCCCGGCACCCGCATTCTGAAAATGAGCGATGCCTACCGCCAAGGCATCCGCAGCATCCGGCGAAGGTGTCTCACGCAAGCGCAACATGGATCGAATCATAAAAGCGACCTGCTCCTTCTGCGCAGCTCCCCGCCCCACCGCCGCCTGCTTAACCTCTTTCGGAGCATACTCATAGATCGCCATCCCATGCTCAGCCGCAGCGATAAGACAGGCCGCGCGCGCTGTCCCCAGCACAATTGCGGTCTTGAAACTCTGCACGAAAATGGTGGCCTCAATCGCACAAACCGTGGGTGAATGCTGACGGATCACCTCATGAAGCTGCTCGCGGATCGCCACGAGACAACCTGAATGAAGGAGTTTAGGCGTATTGATGATCACACCATAGGCAATGGCTTTGAGGTCACTGCCAGACTTTTCCAAGATGGCCCAACCCGTCTTTCGCAAGGCGGGGTCAATGGCCAAGACACGCTCAATCGTGACTACGGAGGTGGAAGCATTTTTCATGAGGCGGTTGTCTCAAGGCCTGATCAATCGATCCGCCCTCCGACAAGTTCACAGACGAAATTACCAAAGGGTCATCAGATCACCATGACCGCTTTTTCGGCTGGCCCCAGCGTTCTCCTAAACGGAAAAGTTGGTCAATCGAAAGCGAACCGGAGCCAAAGAGCAGTAGGGTAAAAGCAATCAGCAGATACAACCAACACCGCTCCGTATAGAGAGGTCCGGCATGAAGAATCACGCCAACGGCCACGGGCATAAAAACCACCGAGAATAAACGAGTCAAAAAACCCACACACCAACTCACGGCAACGGCTGCAACAACAATGGCAACAGCGGGGGCCAGCAATGTTGGATAAGGCATTCCCGCCTCACTAAAGGCCAAGACCCACGCCCAAGGCTGCTCTTTCCACAGAAACTCGTACGCCCCTTGTGCAGCGCCCCATCCATGTCGTGTCAGCAACAACACACCTGCGCCGATTCGTAAAACGGCGATGGTTTTAAAGAGGCTGCTCCAAGGGTTCTGGTTTGCTGCGGGATTACCGCCAATATGCTCAATCATGCAGGTCAGATGTCAGGGGAAAGGAAGATGATGTCACCGGGTTCAGGCTCATCTTTATTAGCGGCGTCTAAGTTCGAATAATAGCGGCGATTGCCTTCGCGGATGACATACACGCCGTGATTGGGAGAATCTAACTTACGCCCACCTGCCACCGTAACCGCTTGCTTGATGGTCATGTCTTTCCATGCCGGGATGAATTCATCCTTAATAACATCGCCATTGATATAGACCACAGGCACGTCTTCCACAGAGACAATATGCACCGTCACAGGGCGGGTCAGACGCAGTCCGATACGGAATGTCGCGGCAATAGCTTCGACCGCCCGAGGCAATGTCGCCCCACCGATCTGGGCACTGCCGATTTCACCCCCAAAGTCGATGATGCCCTTGGAATTAATCATGGCCACACCATTGTAAACCCGCTTCGTGGAACGTGTCCCTTCATAAACATGCAAGCGCAGCGTGTGACCATACCCCAAGGTGCCACGGGCATTGAATGGCATCTGCGGATCATCTTCCGTAGCCTTGTCATGGTCTGGCATACCCGGCAGATTGCTCGTGACCTTTTTCAGTGTAGAAAAGGAAGGCACTGGAAGCTTCGTTAAATCTGGGGTGAATCGCTTAACGGTGGCACAAGCACTGAGTCCGATCAGGAGGATCAGAGCTGGCAGCATTTTTTTGATCAAGAAAGGCATGAGAATAAAGGGATGGAATAAAGAAACGGCATGAACGATGGATGCCGTGTCTAGAAATGACAAGGCCAACGTCAGTAACGTTGGCCTCATGTCCTGATCTGGAGTTTTAGAATCTCTAAAAATCAGGCAGCCAGTTTACGCTTTCCGCTCTGGGCGAGCATTTGCGCCAGTTCAGGCATGTAACGCACCATTTCGTTGGCCAACACCTCTAGGCGGGCGTCGGACCCCCAACCGCCGCGCGGGCTGCGGTCGCGGTCGTTCATTTCTAAACTCATGATGGTGGTGAACACCTGGGTATCGCTGAGAAGATCGTTTTGCATAGTCGTCGGGGTGGAATGGAATTAAGCTGGCAATGGTAGTGACACGACTTCGCCGTCTTGAATCATGAACTTCCTCCGAGTCAGCAACCCATCCTTCATCTTCGCCTCGATCGCTTGGCTGATCAGCAGCCGAGCGGCCTCAGCTGGACTGCTCCCATATGTACCATCGAGGGTCAGATCCTCCAGATACATCTTGATCTGGGGAGTGACTGCGATGGTCATAGAGACCGAATCGAAGCTGTTTGAAGGGCGTGCCATGGGATAATAACCCGGAATTAATGCCATTAAAACCTATCCGACTTGTTTGTTCAAGTTGGAACTGGGTTATTTTGGGGTTTTTATCGGGTTAAAATGGGGCTTTTTATTTAAGATGTCTTAAACAAATGGGCTTTTTGGGCTCATAACGATGGATTTTCCTGCGAACGACGTTCTTTAAAGCCCATGAAAAACCAACTCATTATTTCCCTCGTGGCCGCCCTTTCCATCAGTGCCCAGGCCGAAGACGGCTGGCAGCATTGGTTCAAAGACGGCCTCGGCGATGCCAAAATCGTCAGCGGACAGGCGACCTATTCTGCCGAAAACGGCGTTCTCACAGGCACGACGGTGGAAGGCAGCAGCAATACCTTCCTGGCTAAAGGCCCGTACAAAGACTTCGAGCTCCAATTTGAAGTGAAGGTGGATGACGAACTGAACTCTGGCGTCCAGGTGCGCAGTCACCTAGCTAAAGAAGGCGATCCTGCCCCTGAAGGCAGCAAAAATGGCAAACCACTCCCAGTGGATCGCCTTTACGGCCCTCAATGCGAAATCGCGATCAATGGTACCGCCGGTGACTTTTATGACGAAGCACGTCGTGGCACTTGGTGGAGCATTTTGACCCAAACGGAAGCTGTCCGCACCGAAGAAGCAAAAGCTGCCTTCAAAAAAGGCGAGTGGAATCACTACCGCATCGTGGTGAAAGGGGATCATTACCAGAGCTTCGTCAATGGCGTGAAAGCGGCCGATTTTAGCCAGCCGAATGACCCAGAAGGCTTCATTGGCTTCCAGGTTCATGCCATCAAAAAAGGCACAGGCCCATTCAAAGTGCAGTGGAAAGACGTGAAGTTCAAAGAGCTTTAATCTGAGGAAAGCCGTTCGAGCGCTTACCAAAAACTTGCGGAAACAGGTCTCAGTACCTGTTTCCGCTTTTTATGCCATTCTTATGTCATGCCAGACCTTCTTCCTCAGGCCCATGCAGTCGCCGCTAAAGCACATGCCCCATACTCCCGCTATTTAGTAGGGTGTACTTTAGAAACGACAACTGGCGGAATCTACCACGGCTGCAACGTGGAGAACGCCAGTTATGGCCTGACCATCTGTGCGGAAAGAAATGCGATTTTCCAGGCCGTAGCGGCAGAAGGCTCAGGCATGAAAATCAAACGGCTATCCGTGGTTTGCCTCGGTCATGAATTCCCCCCCTGCGGAGCCTGCCGCCAAGTCATCGCGGAGTTCTCCCTGGCGGGTGGCCTAACTCAAGTGACCTACCTTCAAAAAGGTGCCCCCGTGACGCGTAGCATCGCGGAACTGCTACCGGAGGCGTTTGCTCTTTAAAGAGGCCCCATAGAACTAGGTCATCTGCATCTTGGTAAAGGCATGACCTTCGTTTTGGTCAATGCGTTCTGGGCGCCCCTTGTACTTATAGACCAACTTGGTGTGATCTACGCCCATGAGGTGAAGGATGGTGGCATGCAGATCATGCACATGCATTTTCTGGTCCACGGCGCGCAGCCCCAGTTCATCCGTGCTGCCGATCACTTGACCTCCTTTAATACCGCCACCTGCCATCCACATGGTAAAACCGGTCGGATTGTGGTCTCGACCGTCGCCTTTTTCACTCATCGGCGTGCGACCAAATTCCCCACCCCAAACGACCAGCGTCTCATCCAAAAGACCACGGGATTTGAGATCCAAGATCAGTCCGGCAATCGGTTTATCCGTCTGGCCAAAGTATTTGGAGTGATTTTCTTCAATCTTATCATGTGCATCCCAGCGACTGCCAGAACCAGAATAAAGTTGTACAAAACGCACCCCACGTTCCACCAAACGACGTGCTAACAAACAATTGCGACCAAAGGTGGACGTTTCTGATTGATCCAGGCCGTAGAGCTTTTTGGTGGCTTCAGATTCTTTGGTTAAATCCACGGCTTCAGGAGCCTCTGCCTGCATTCGGAAAGCCAGTTCGTAAGCTTTGATGCGTGCGTCTAATTGAGTGTTGTCCGTGCGTGGCTGACCGTACTGACTGTTCAATTTGCTGAGATAACTCAGTTTTGATCTCTGCCGCAGATCACTCACGCCCTTCGGTGTCATCAAATTAGCGATTGGAGTGCCATCAGGTTCAAACTGAACACCTTGATACAAGGCAGGCATGAAACCACTGCCCCAATTCCGCACGCCATTGACCACCTGGGAGTCGCTGTCTTTAAGGACAACAAAAGCGGGCAGATTTTGATTTTGAGTCCCTAACCCATAATTCACCCAAGCCCCTAATGAAGGACGCCCCCCGAAAATGCTGCCTGTATTCATCTGGCAAACACCACCCGCGTGGTTGATCCCATCTGAGACGCAGGAGCGGATCACACAAAGTTCATCGGCCACCTTCGCAGTGTGCGGAAGCCAATCTGACATCCACAGGCCACTTTCCCCATGCTGTTTCCAAACACGTTTATCCGCTAGCAAGGGCGCACGGCTTTCCCCCATGGCGGTGATGACTTGACCAAAACTTTCTGGCAAAGACTGCCCCTCAAGCTTTCGCAAAAGAGGCTTGGGATCAAAGCTATCCAAATGGCTAGGGCCACCTTCCATGAAGAGAAAGATGACACTTTTCACCTTGCCCGCCTGGTGCGCCAGCTTGGCCGACATGGGATTCCCAGCCTCTCCACCAGCATCCCCCAAAGCCGCTGCCAAAGGATTTTCACCCAGGAGATAAGACAGCGCCAAGGCCCCAAAACCAGCGCCACCCCGGCGTAAGAAATCCCGGCGATTGGAGAGTACTTCGTGATGTGGCAGTGGAGTCATGGCAACAGAGGTTGTTTATGACTTAAGGTCTAAAAAACGGGAGATCGGACAAATTTTTTGAGGAATA
>JAOZVT010000042.1 GCA_025869455.1 Prosthecobacter sp. | reverse complement strand
CGACTCCATTTCCCGACTCAAGAAAGTTCACGAGACTGTCGATAAGACAGCAACTATGGTCTTTGAGACTTCTTTAGTCTCGCTCTCGACCGTTCATAACAAGACCGAAGCCTCCGACATTCCGTTTTTCTGAGTGTAAGGACCCTTGCTGGCCACATGATTGCCTCATCACGAGACTTCTGGATATGTTCAATAACGCCGTTCACTTACGTAGTGTCGTCATCGCAGCCTCAGCGATGTTTTCCACAGTTCTTCACGCTGCAACTTATTATGTTGACGCAATCAACGGGCAAGATGATTGGAGCGGAAAGTTCGAATCCAGATTGGCAACTGATGGTCCTTGGCGAACCATCGGAAAAGTCTCACGTACATTTCTGGCTCCTGGCGATAAAATCCTGTTCAAATGCGGTCATACGTGGCATGAAACACTTCGAATCAATGCTTCAGGAACCGTTTCCAACCCAATCATAATATCAAGTTACCCCTCATCGTG
This sequence comes from Prosthecobacter sp., assembly GCA_025869455.1. Lineage (GTDB taxonomy): Bacteria > Verrucomicrobiota > Verrucomicrobiia > Verrucomicrobiales > Verrucomicrobiaceae > Prosthecobacter. The sequence goes on along the minus strand of JAOZVT010000042.1, from coordinate 1,626 downwards.
TTTAGAAAAGCCTCTTATTGACGGATCAATAAAAGTGCCTGCGCATGAGTGGAAATCAGCCGGTGAAAAGCTATTTTACACCGACTATCCTTTCAATCTTGTGCGAAATGGAGACTTTGAGCAGCAAGCCTCATTATGGGGAATTTGGTCGGAAGACAGAAAGGGAACGATTACCGCTAAAACGACTGGTTGTACGGCGGGAAGAAGTCCTTGTCTGAACATTCGCGGCTCTGGATTACTTGCTCACGGGTTGGCAAACTCACAACCTTTTGAGCTTGAATCGAGCCGGTCCTACACGGTATCTTTCTCATTGAACTTGCCTAAGGGGAAATGGATAAAAGCTTCAGTACGTCGCAATACTGCGCCATGGGACCTGATCGGCAATACCACTCAAGTCCAAGGCAATGGCACATGGCAAACTATTGAAAAAATCTTTCGACCAACCACTTCAATCGACAATGCACGCCTCGATATTGAATTCACTGGAGACCCGGATGCATACATCGACGATGTTAGAATTACGCCTATTGTAGCATCTCCAAAAGCCCTTTATATTTCAAACATTCCTCAAACTGTTGCGCACCACCCAAATCGTGGCCATGACCGCACTTCACTGACGTCCCCTTACTACCGTACTGTGGCAAATAGCAATAATGTCCTGAACAGCGCCGGAACTGCCGTCGGAAGTTCCTACATTCCTTTTGGCACAGAGTTGAATGGTTTGACGTCAGCACAGCTGCTTGATCCTAAGACCAAGGTCTATGTGCGCACGACACCGTGGGTCATCGAGGATTTTTCTCCGGTCCGCGTGGAATCTGGGAAAATGTTCTTAGATCGCGTGAGTCGATATCCAATATTGAAGGACTTTGGATATTTCCTCACCGGCGCACTTTGGATGCTTGATGAACCCGGCGAATGGGTCGCGGCCGAAAACGACTCGAAGATATATGTGTCTCCATCAGACGAACTCCCACCGATTTCGCGTGCCACTATTACAGAATTGACAGTTGGCGTGGACGTCAGCGGCAGATCAAATGTCCACGTGCAAAATATTGCTGTTCGACAGACTGAAATTGGCATCAACATATCAAACGCACAAAGAATAGAGATTACGGACTGCAGTATTGATGACACCACCAGAGAGGGAATATCGGCATCGGGCGCTCAAAGCACCGTGATCTCAAGAAACGTCATTTCAAACACAGGTCTTGATGCAATAACCGCACTCCAGACCGGCTCAATTGCAGCTTTTGGAATCACAATATCCGACAATAAAATTCGTGGCAGTGGCGTGAGGGTAGAAAACGGAAAACCGACATCTCTTCCCGTTTCTTCATACGGCGCCATCTATTCAGGGAAAAATTCAATCGTGATCCGGAATGACATTCAAGACACGATATATAACGGCATTTATCCAGGAATAAACAGCAGAGTCAGCTTTAATACAATTAAAAATTCGTGCGTATTTCTCGATGATTGCGGTGGCATATATCTTTACGGCGAAAACCATAACACGACACTGTCTAATAACGTCATCCAGTCCCTCATTGGAAGCATCGATGGGATACCGCGGACAAGACCGCATACGGTAGGCATTTACCTCGACGTAGTTAGTTCGAACGTGAA
>JAOZVT010000041.1 GCA_025869455.1 Prosthecobacter sp. | reverse complement strand
ATCAACACCGAAGGACTCACCATTCACTTTTCCCAAGTCTTCCGCGTGGACAAACGCAAGTGGGACAACAAAGGATTGGCTTATGTCTGGTATCGCGAAACAGCCGAAGCCCCAGAAAAAAAAGCCCTCATTGACGATTTAAAGTTCGATGGCGCAGGCAAGATTTTAGCGCGCCTGTTGACTCATTTTAAGGGCGAATTGATCGAGAAGATTGAAGATTCACAGCAAACGCATCTTGACGACAAAACCTCGGGCCAGTAAGACCTCACCTTTCAACCAACAGCCGACGAATAAAAAAAGAGCGAATTCGTTCTTGCCAAAACAAAACCAGCCGCTACCTCTCCGCCGCACATCCCCCTTCTATTTATGGCAGACAACATCCAAGAAAAAGTCCGTGACATCATCGTCGAACAACTCGGCGTGAACCCAGAACAGGTGACCCCTGAAGCCAAGTTTATCGAAGATCTGGGCGCTGATTCCCTGGACACCGTCGAATTGGTCATGGCCTTCGAAGAAGAATTCGGCATCGACGTTCCTGATGAAGAAGCTGAAAAGCTCCAGTCCGTGGGTGATGTCGTTCGTTACGTCGAAGAAAACGCAGAGTAATCTGCCCACCTTCAAAATCACTTTCAGAAAGCAGACGGGAAACCGTCTGCTTTTTTGTTTGGTGGACATCCTTTGTAAGCTGAGAAAAATCCCTCCATGTCATTCGCCAACCCCTGGTTCCTCGCCGCCCTTCTTGGGGTAATCGGCGTCTTCCACCTCGAATTCATCGCCACCCTGCTCAATCTAGGACGGCTAAACAAAGCCATCCCCCCTTCTTTGGCTGATGTCTTCCCAGAAGAAACACGCGGGAAAATGGTCGATTACATTCGCGATTCCAACCGCATCAGCTTCTTCAAAGATGTCACCATGCTGGGCCTACTCACCGTATTCTGGTGGAGCGGTGGATTCGGCTGGTTACAAACCTGGGCCGAATCCGCAGGTCATGGCCCCGTCGCCACAGGCGTCATGGTCATGGCCATCATACTCCTCGCCCAGACCTGGCTGGGCCTCCCCTTTGAAGCCTGGGACACCTTCGGAGTGGAAACCCGCCACGGCTTCAATAAGACCACCCTGGGCACCTTCATTAGCGACCACTTCAAAGCCCTCGCCCTCATGGCCGTTATCGGCCTGCCTGTCGCCTCCATCCTCGTCTGGTTCTTTGAGACTCAGACCTGGGCCGCCCTTTACGCCTGGCTCTTTTTAGCCGCCTTCACCATCCTCATGACCTGGCTGTCGCCTCGTGTCATCATGCCCCTCTTTCTCAAATTTCAGCCCATGGAGGCAGGTGAACTGCGTGAAGCCATCTTTGATCTGGCTAAGAAACTCGATTTCCCCGTCGCCGAAGTCAGCGTCGTGGATGGCTCCCGCCGCTCCACCAAAGCCAATGCCTTCTTTGCCGGTTTTGGCAAAACCCGCCGCATCGCCCTCTATGACACCCTGCTGAAAAGCCACAGCCAAGAAGAGATCGTCGCCATCCTGGCCCACGAGATCGGCCACAACAAATGCCGCCACGTCCCCGTCATGATGACGCTCAACCTGCTCGAAATGGGCCTCATGCTCGGCCTGCTCGGCTGGGCGCTGAAATCCCCCGCCTTCTTCGCCGCCTTCGGCGTCCAGGGCACCCCCGTCGGCATGGGCCTCGTCCTATTTGGCATGATCTACAAACCACTCGGCGTTCTCACAGGTCTCCTTGGCCTCGCCATGAGCCGCAAACACGAGTTTGAAGCCGATGCCTTCGCCGCCAAGTCCGTGGGCAGTTCCCTGCCCCTGATTGAAGGCCTCAAACGCCTCTCCGGGGATCACTTGAGCCACCCTCAGCCGCATCCCCTGACCGTTTGGCTCCACTACAGCCACCCGCCCCTCATTCAGCGCCTCAAAGCTCTTCAGGTCTAAACCTCAAAGGATACTTCAGATGCAAGGTATAATCGCCGATTGCTATTTTGATGATAACACCCAAGCGAAAAAAGCATCCAACCTTCCCGCCCTGCCGCCACTTTTGGGACCGTCTTTTTAGCAACCAGATTAGTTCTACTTCGTTAGATTGGGAGGGAGGCCGGAGAGGTGATTTTTTCGTCGGT
>JAOZVT010000040.1 GCA_025869455.1 Prosthecobacter sp. | reverse complement strand
TAAAAATGCGGGGCGGAGACGGTGCCTTCTTCAATCTCCAGTTTTTTGCGGCGGACGATGTTGTCTGCGATGCCGAGGACCATTTCTTCCAAGAGCAGTCTCAGATGGCTCCCGGGGCGATAGTCTGCTGGGGCGATGTGTTTGACCCGGTCCGCTAGGGCGCTCAGTTGGTAGCATTTGCGGAAGCTGGCGCGGCTGGCTTCATCCGCATTGTAAACGGCGATGGCGTGCCCACCGTAGCGTTTCATGAGGGTGAAACAGGGGACATCGGTGGGACCATCTCCCACATAGATCATGTTTTCGAAAGGGATGGGCCGCAGTTCGGGGTCCATGTGATCATTCACATCTTCATGAGGCTCCAGCATGCCTTTGTTGATGCGGAAGATGTATTGAGTTTTGGTGGTGTGGCTGATGACGCGTTTAGGAAAGCTGATGCGTCCATCTTGATCCTGGCCAAACTCACAGCCGAAGATGCGCTTTACGTGAGGGGCCAGGGAGCTTCCGTCCAAGAGAATCTTGAGGCCGGAAGAAATGATGTAATGTTCAATTTTGATGCCTAACAAACGATGCTGATTGCTCAGCACGTTGTTCATTTCATTGAAGATTTCCGGTACACCTTTGTAGTAGCGGAGCTTGGCTCCTAGGATGCGTAGCTCTTCATTGGTCGGGCGGTCCATTTCCAAGTAATCCAGCATGCACTTGAGGTAAGCCAGTTCTCCGTCGTAGCCTTCTTGGTCCACCAGCTCGCGACTCTTTTTCCAGAATTGGCCGGGATTGATGCCAAAATGCGGGAAGAGCGTCTCATCCTGCATGTAGGTGGGACTCAGCGTCTGATCATAATCGTAGATGATGCCAATGGTGGTCTGGAGAGCGGCCATGAAGAGAGGGTTTACAGGAGTTAGCGTAGGTTTGGGCTGAGTGCGTCTGCGGCCATTTGCCTAACCATGACAAACGACGACCTACGACAGTCAACAATCACAAACTCTTCCCTTAGCTTAAAGCGGCAAAAGCGTCTTCGAGTTGAGGGAAGGCAAAACGATAGCCCAATTTGGTTGCCTTGCTAGGAATCACTCGCTGGCTGCAAAGAAGCATTTCCTTGGCCATATCGCCCATCAGCAGTCGCATGGCAAAGGCGGGAACGTGAAAGAAGGCGGGTCGTTTGAGACTTTGGGCCAGTTTGCGGGTGAAATTACTGTTCAGTTCTGGGTTGGGGGAGCAGAGGTTGAGGGGGCCTGTGACGTCTGGATTTTCCAGTGCCCAGAGCATCATGGCGATTTGATCTTCGAGATGAATCCAGGACATCCACTGGCGTCCATCGCCCATTTGCCCACCCAAGCCATAGCGGAAAACCTGACTCATGAGTTGATACGCGCCACCTTTGGGGGTCAGGACGACGCTGGTCCGCAGATGAAGGGTGCGTGCACCCCAATCATTGGCCATTTGGGCGGCAGCTTCCCATTTCCCACAGAGCTCAGCCAGGAATCCGTCCCCCTGTGAACTGGTTTCATCCAAGAGGCTGTCGCCGCGACTACCATAGTACCCTATGCCAGAGGCGGATAAGACAATCTTGGGACGGTTAATGACATCCCAGCTTTGGAGGTGAACCATTATAGATCGGGTCAGATCCACGCGACTTTTCCAGATGCGTTCACGCTTTTTAGTCGTCCAGACCCCCATTAAGGATTCACCAGCGAGGTGGATCAAAGCGTCTAAGTGGGTCTCTGGTAATTGATGGGTAGCAGCGGCCGGATGTTGGAGGGTTTGGGTCGTATAAGGTAGAGGTGCCTCTTTACGACTGTAGGCAATGACCTCATGTCCGCTGGCTGTGGCGAGCTTGGAAAAAGCTTTGCCAATCACTCCTGAAGCCCCTGTGATACCGATGCGCATATTCTTATTACGATTGGTTTCCTGTGCTGGAACCCTATAAAAATAAGCTTATTTTTTCCACCAGTCAGGTGGTTTTCCCCAGGGGTAATTTTCGGCATCTCTGATTTTTGAGCTTTCTTCGGCTGTCTGGATGATTTTTTCATCATCTTCCTCAGCTAACTCTTGCATGAATTTTTCGTGCGGAGTCGGATGTACAGTACGCCTCCAGATCTGCCATGCGTCTGTGGCTAAGCAGC
>JAOZVT010000039.1 GCA_025869455.1 Prosthecobacter sp. | reverse complement strand
CGGTAGCTCGTCAGGCTCATAACCTGAAGGTCACAGGTTCAAATCCTGTCCCCGCTACCAAATGAAGGCCGTGCAGCAATGCACGGCCTTCACCGTTTCTAGATGACTGCTTTGAGGCTGACGAGGCTTGTGTTATGCTTGCAGATTGATCGAGTTAATTTGTAGAATGACCCTCTGCAAAGGAGTGAAACGGGTGACTTAATCGTGAATGAATACTCAACAGGACAACCTCAATTTGATTTCAGAACGGGCGGAACAACTTTCGTTCATGCTGGAGTCATGTCCCGAGCAGAACAGCAGGCTTGCGCTCAGCTCAATCGACAGCGCGCGCGTGCAATCCAGGCAACGGCTAGAGACCATGCATCCAGCGAATCGGATCCGCCTGATGTTTGGATTGACTCCTTTGCACGAAAGGTCTCGACACTAGAGGTTCCTTTGATCCGTCTTCAGGATCTCGGCTTTACTGAAGATGTGGTGGAGGGAATGAGTTCCAAGTATCTTGGCAATATCGGTATTGGAAGAGAGGCCAGTGCTTGGGTAGATCGTACTTACGGCTGTGTTTATAAGCTGTTTGATTTGAAAATTGATGCAGAAAATCGGGCATCCATTGGATTGAAACTTCAGATCCAAGGGAATCCTCCTGATGAAGTCGAGGTTATCCAACTTCCTGCGGTCATTGATGATATTCTCACTAAGATCTGTGTCTTGCATGAGGCTGGTGCTTGCCCCACTGAGATCATTGGCATTTCAGAAGATGGTAAATATTTGATTGTCAAACAACCACGATGCAAAGCCTTTGAGGACTTTGCCTCGGGATCAAGGGCGAGCGGTCGAAGCAATGCGTGGCATCGCCCCAAAGGGATCTTATGGGAACCCTGTTTGGGTCTTTTATGCCGATAGCAAGGTTTGGCTGTTAAGCGATTTGCATAAAGGGAATATCCGGCGTTTGCCCGATGGTAAACCCACCATCATTGATGCCCTAGTCGGAGAGTTGCCTGACTATTATTTGAAGAATCATACCAAGCTGAAAGAGGCTGCGGATAAAGCTAGGACGCTGGCCTTGGGCTATGAGCTACCGCCTGATGATCCTTTCCATAACATTGATGATGATGAGCTTTAGCTTCCGTCTGGGATGTCACCTATTCATCCCACTGAAAGGTCCAGTCTTGCCTCCGGCCATGGTGGCGATCATTTGACGGCGCAGGTAGGGGATCTGGTGAATGAGGGGAAAGGCGAGGTCACGCAACCAGCCGAGAGGTAACAGGTCTGACTGGAAAAAGGGTGTGGCCCAGCGGGTGGCGAATTGATAAAAACGCAGGTGCTTACGCCGGGTGGCGGAGTAGTGGGGAAGGGCTTCGGCCAGTGGATATTTGGCCAGCACATGAGCGAGGGCCGCTGCATCCATGAGGGCGAGATTGACGCCTTGGCCAAGCTGAGGACTCAAGGCATGGGCAGCATCTCCCAGCAGCACCACGCGGTCTCCATGCCACTGGCGCATGCGCACGTCATGGTAGGCGGCAGTTGCGACTTGGTGGTGAGAATCAATCTGCGTCAAAAATGTCTCTGCCTGGGGGGCTAGCGTCAGGATTTGTTGTTTCCAGCTAGCCAAAGAGGAGGTTTTCCAATGGAGGATCTGATCCAGGCGGATACTCCAGAAAAGACTGAGCAAGTCCTCGCGTGTGCCCGTTGGGAGATAACCATTCAGCTCACGGGTGGAACCCACACTTTGCCACAGGACATGGGGATCAAACTCCGGCGTTCGTCTGCCAATGAACCAAAGCGCCCCCCAAGGGTAACGACTGACACGAGCCTCTAGCCCACTCTGGGCACGAAGGCTGGAATGGGCACCATCGCAGATCAGCACCAGGTCATAGGGGCCGTGCGATTGGCCCTCATGATCCTGTAAAAGCGGGCGCTGGGTGGAATCGCGCGTGAGCTTTTCAATCTCGATTCCCCAGTGAATCAAAGCACCAGCCTCTTGTGCCGCATTCAGCAATACATCCAGCAAGGTGGCCCGGTGGGTGCCTGCGCCTTGCAGATTTCGGCCTAACTCTTGATAAGATAAATTTAGCAAGGTTCGTCCC
>JAOZVT010000038.1 GCA_025869455.1 Prosthecobacter sp. | reverse complement strand
AGTGGGATAGTCTGAATCGGCTGCTGAGCATTACCTATGCAGACGAGAGCCAAACCGAGTTCGCGTATGATGCCCTTAGTCGACGTGTGAAGGAGGTGGAGAAGGACGCCGAAGGAGAAGTGGTGAGTGAGAAAAGACTATTGTGGTGTGGTACGCAGATTTGCGAAGAAAGGGATGCCGAAAACAGTGTGGTGAAGCGTTACGCGGGAGCAGGCGTGGCGCTGGCGGATGATTCGAAGTATTACTTCACGCGAGACCACCTGGGTAGTGTGCGTCAGGTGAGTGATGAAGATGAAGCTGTGGTAGAAACCTACACGTATGATGCCTACGGAGTGCAGACCGCCAGTGCTGCGGGCGGGCCTGGAGGAGTTCGGCTAAGTGATTTTAGATACACCGGGCATTGGTATCATGAGAAGAGCGAACTACACCTAGCGCTTTACCGGGCATATGATGCGGAGTTGGGTTTGTGGATCAGTGAAGATCCGATTCAGGAAGCAGGCGGTTTGAATTTATATGGGTATGTGGGGAACTCGCCCCTAGCAAAGCTTGATCCTAGCGGCCTAGTCACATTTGATAATTTCGTCAATACTGCAACTTCCCAGCAACTGCAAGAAGCCGCAAAGAACTTCACAAATCAGATTGGTAAGGCTGATGCGAATCTGAGCAATCCAAATTTAAGACCTCACATCCGTCAGGCTTACTTGAATAGCAGAGCTTTGATGGAAGCTCGACTTATTGCAATAGCCGAGAGGCAAGCAGCTATGGAAGTCGCAACTTTTGGAGCTTGCGCAATGAGATCGTTTGCTTATGCTGGGATCTTAGGCTTTGTTCTAACGTGTCCTGGGGATGCAAAGCTTCCACAACCTCCAACTCCTGAGATGTTCGATGATGACATCGCATTACCTTTAGATACCGCTGCACCTTCAGAGTCCCCTCTTCCGCCTTCTCCCTTGGGGTTCCCAATCAAAGGTCCGAATGGAGGTTGGCATCCGCGAGGAGCAACGGGTTGGATACCAGAAAGATGACTCACAAACCATATCATTCATCAGTTCTAGAAGGTATACTTGAGGTATACTCACTGATAGATCAAGATGATCCATATCAAGTATACTGTTTATTTCGTCTGATAGACTGTGAGTGTGTCAAATGTGGACGTGAACTCAGCTTGCTTGAGATTGCGGGTATCTCTGGAACGCCATCATGGGTGAAAAATGCTGCTTCATTTGTTAGGAATCAAGGCTGGTTTGTTCCTTCGCGAAACGGCGATTGGCATTTCATTGAGGCCTATTGTCCGAAATGTGGCTTAACACGGACATTCGAAGCTCTGGGCGTCGAGACATTGGTGTCCGCAACACCGTAAGAAGCTTATCGAGGAGGAACCCTCACAGGAACAACAAGCGGTGCATTGTTCCGCTAACAATCAATTTATTGCCATGCAATTACTATCACTCACTCTGTTATGTGTTTTGGGTATGTTTTCTTTAGCGAATGCAGAGGAAATACGATCAAAGGATGTGCTGTCCGAATTGGACAAGCAACTTCTTATTGCTTGTTCACGTGGAGATTTAGAACGTGCCAAGCAACTCTTGAATGATGGAGCAAATCCAAGGCATAAGGAACATATACATCCTGCAATTGAACCAAACACACCTCTACTTTGTGCTATCGTGAACAATCACAAAGAAGTTGCAATTCTCTTAATTGAAAAAGGAGCAACTGCTGGAAAAGGACAAGAGCTTAATGAGCTTGGAATAGCATCCGCCTCTGGCAAACATGAGTATGTTCAACTCATCCTTGATCACATGAAGCAGCGTCAAAAGGGGGTATTTCGAAGCAACTTGATTAACTGTCTAGTCGCTGCTATTCGATCTGGAAGAGATGATGGAGTTATTTTCTTGATCAATCGCTATCCTAGCGATATTACAGAGGAAGTTCAACAGAAAGTCTTGCAGCAGTTTTCAGGTGAACCTGTCATACAAACTAAAGCGAAAAAGCTTCTTTCTTCTGTAAGGCGGTAAAGTCATGGAGCGAAGTTATGGTCAAAAAACCGTAAGGCTAATGAACAAAGAGAGCCAGTTTTAACTATGAAAGAGTTATTTGACTTGTATCCGTCGAACGCCCCCCCA
>JAOZVT010000037.1 GCA_025869455.1 Prosthecobacter sp. | reverse complement strand
TTTCCAGGTTGTTTTAGAATTAATATGAGACCTGTTTTATTTGCAGGGGTTGTCGTACGTTTTTCTGTCAATAATTTAATTGATCAACAAGCGAATAATTTTTCTGAACTTTGGCTGGCTCCTATGGGATCGTGCTTTCCGATTGTGTGGCGGTTTGGTCATCGGCGTTTGGCTTGCGCGTTATCTCGGGCCAGAAGATTATGGGCGCTGGAGCTTTGCCGCAGCGTTTGTCGCGTTATTTGCCCCAATAGCCAGTTTGGGTCTTGACTCGGTTGTCGTGCGAGACTTGGTACGGAATCCAGAAAAAAAGGGGGTGCTGCTTGGTAGCGCGTTTGCGTTAAAGTTGGCCGGGAGCATCATTGGGTGTGTCGTTTGTATCGGGTTTTCACTTGTCGCGCATGACAGCGATCCAGTAGTGGTGTATCTAATTGCGTTATCTGGCGTTGGGTTGATTTTTCAATCTTTTGGTGTAGTCGATTTTCACTTTCAATCGAAAGTAATGTCGAAATGGGTTGTTATTGCAACCAACTTTGCCTTCACGATTGCTGCGATTGTTAAGATTTATTTTTTCCTGACGGACGGAGATTTGATCGATCTCGCTTGGGTCAGCGTCTTTGAAGTTGCATTGACCGCTGCTTTCCTTTGTGCTGCGTACAGAATAGATTCTGGCGGAATTTCGGATTGGAGCGTGAGAAGTGCCGAAGTCTATCATTTGCTCGTTCAGGGGTTTCCATTGTTGTTCGCTGGCTTGGCAGTAGCCATGTATATGCGCATCGATATTGTCATGCTGCAGCACATGACAAGTGCAGTTGAGGTGGGCGTTTATGCTGCAGCTGTAAAGGTTTCCGAAGTGCTGTACTTTATGCCTGGGATCGTAATGTCTTCGCTCGCACCCGCACTGGTGAACTCTTACAAGGAGGATCAGGCTTCCTATGAGTTACATATCCAGCGTCTGTATTTCTCTGCAACTTGGGTGCCTGTCGTTCTAGCTATTCCGATCTGTATCATGTCTGAACAAATCGTGACGCTGCTTTTCTCACCCGCGTTCGCGGACGCCGCAGCGGTGCTTTCGATTCATGCGTGGGCGAGCATCGCAGTCTATTTGGGAGTCGTCAGTAGTCAGTTCCTTGTAATCGAGGGTCTCCAGAAGATATCCTTGTATCGCACCTTGATTGGGTGCGCCTTGAATATTTGCCTGAACCTGTTGTTCATACCTATCTGGGGCGTGTCGGGTGCTGCGCTTGCGACCGTTATCTCGTACTTTTTCGCAACTTATTCAATGTTGTTCTTCACCGAGGCCAGACAACATTTCTTTTTGTTGGTCTTGTCGCCGTTCAAGTTTCGACAATTCCTTAGATACAGAAAATGCTGTCGCAAATAAAAGAATATTATTTTCAGCTGGCTTCCATATTTCGGAGCTCAAGAATTCTAGCTTGTGATTATGGGCATTTCCGAAGTATTCGCGAGCGCCAGGCTGTCAACGCGGTCGGTGCACCTATACCGTGGTACACCTATCCGGCAATAGAATTTCTGAATACTCTCGATCTCAGCGAGTGCAATGTCTTTGAATTTGGTTCTGGAAATTCCTCGATCTTCTGGGCAGGTCGCACGAAGCATGTCACTTCGGTTGAGGACGATAAGCAATGGTTTGAACACGTTCAAGCAAGAAAACAAGGCAATCAGGTTGTACTCTACGGTAAGGATAAAGCATCATACATTGCGGCTCTCGTAAATCACCTGCAGCGGTATGATATTATTGTAGTTGATGGTCGTTGGAGGCTTGCGTGTATTCCTGCATCTATCGCAGCACTGAAGCCCGGTGGCTTTATTGTTCTCGATAATTCAGATAGATCTGAAGAAAAGCTGTGTGCAGATCTTCTGAGAACAAATGGTTTTTTTCAGGTCGACTTCAATGGTTTTGGTGCGATAAACTCATATTGTTGGTCGACTTCAATTTTCTTGAAGGCAGACATATCAATCACTCGTAAACTTAACTGTGGCACCCCCGTTGGAGCTCTCGCAGAGCCGTCGCACTCGGATGTCATTGCCTGATCGATATATGTCAATTGGCACCCGACGTCTGAATTGTCGGTCACATTCATGAACTTGCACGCGCCTCTTGTGCAC
>JAOZVT010000036.1 GCA_025869455.1 Prosthecobacter sp. | reverse complement strand
TGTGACGACGCCTTATAATGCAACCCAGGTTTGGTTAAGCAGTTGGGACAACGTTGCACGGAATGTCAATCATCGCTGGGCCTACCCAAGTTTAACCGCCTGGGTGACAGAAAATTTTGAGCCCAGCGAAACTGGACAGCGGAAGCGTGGTTCAGATGAGACGATGAAAGTTATCACTACCCTTATTCGGGAATTGGTGCCACGTTTCCAGAAAGGCTTCATGAGCACCGAAGACAGCACTCATTGAGATCATGGAAAGACGACTCGATAAAAACACGGAGTTGCTGATTGACGCGATGCGCGGCATCGCAGCATTGCTGGTGTTATTCACGCATTCCTTTGATCTGGCTGTTTCAGAGGCTTTTGGGTGGGATTATGCGGTCAATCCGGAAGGTTGGCGCTGGGCTCGGGCCAGTGTGGGGCATGGTGGGTTTTTGGTGTGGTGTTTCTTCATGATTTCGGGCGTGTGCATTCATCAGTCCATTGCACGCAGCATTGCCAGTGGGGATTTTTCCTGGTGGCGCTACGGGATCGCACGGGTGACTCGCATTTATCCACTCTTCTTGTTAGGGCTGGCACTGGCCTTTGTGGCTTGGCTTTGCCATGAGCATTTTGGCGATGGCTTTAATGATGCTCCCTGGCATGAGCTTGTGGCTAGTTTGCTGAGCCTTCATATTCTAACGACGCCTTTCCCTGCCTATGACTCGTCCTGGAGCCTGAGCTGTGAAATGTTTTATTATGCCTTGTGGCCGATGGCTCTTTTGCTCATGGGCGGGCGCGTCAATCGTGCGGCGGCGCTCTCTATTTTCTCTGTCTTAGTGGCCACGCTGGGCATCATGACTTTGTGGAAAAGGTTCCATCTCATGGAAAGCAGCGCGTTTGTGGAGGGCGTTTGGATTGTCGCTGTGCTCTTCCCTGTTTGGGTTTGTGGAGCGTGGTTGGCGGACCATTGGAAAAGTTCCCATTTCACCATTACCAAACGCACTTGGCTTTGGTCGATCGGGTTGTGCATTCTTTCTGAGGGGTTGTTAATCGTCTTGAAATTCAAACAGTATCCGACTTGGGCTCTACACATGGCGGGACTGAGTTCCATCCCCGGCCTGATGCTGTTTTTGACCGGAGCACCCTACACGCGGCTTTCGGCCCGGGCCTGGGCAGAACCTGTTTGTCGTTGGCTGGGGCAATTCAGTTACCCATGCTACATTCTACACATGCAACTGCTGCTTTTGCTGGATCACGTGATGGATTCGTATGCGGGTGAATGGCTCCATAAGCACCCTCTTTTGCAGGCTTTCACACAGTTCGTCATTGTCTTGGGGTGTTTGATTTTGGTGGGTCCTAGGCTAGAGCGCATCACCATGCATTGGCGGGCAGGTTTACTGAAGCGAATCCGCGCACCGAGGCCTCTAGTACAAGCTGCCATCTCCTGATGTGTCTTGATGGGCCGTTCAGAATGGAACCGGAATTAAAATGATTTAAAAATAATCAATATCGCCTAGATTTTTTATGAAAATTATAGTAAAATTGAACTCATGAAGTGTTTTTTCGTCTATTTTGTCCTCTTTTTTGGACTTTCGACGCTCGTTAAAGGCCAACTGGCCTTCAATGGGGTGGATAACGATGGCTATATCGGCGTCTATGAAGTCACAGATGGGGCGGACACTCAGAAATATTGGTGGCTTTGTGTGGAACCTGAAGGCACCCCTGCAGCAGGTGCTGGTAATGGGTTTCTGGCTGATGCGGTGAGTCTCCTGGACGGTTGGGATCAGCAAAACACAGAACGCCGAGATGACTACATCGCCAGCGCAGCTGCCCAGGCTGCATTGCCCAAACAAATCGCCATCATCGAGTATGTTTTGGATACTTATTTACCGATCGCAACACTGACGACGCCTGGCGCCTTATTGGAGCAAAGCGACAATTCCGCGAACTACGGAAACAATGAGGTTTTTTATAACTCCATGTACGCGGTGCAGCAGTTTCTGACGGAGACCTATGGAAAGAGTACCAAGGTGGATTTCACGGACATGAGTGGTTACATTGACCGCTGGAGTGGGGATCTGACAGATGCAGGAATCGCTCGATCCGATCTGTTCCAAAGCATTCTCGCTGATGTGGCAGGGAAAG
>JAOZVT010000035.1 GCA_025869455.1 Prosthecobacter sp. | reverse complement strand
CCACGATCATGGTCAGCAGCCGCGCTGTCTCGGCGGGGTCATTGGTGGCCTCTGCTTTTTCAAAAGCCAGGAGCACCTCTCGGCGGATGCGCATGGCATCTTCCAGACTCTTCAGGCCGAGCGTAAAGGGTTCCCATTCATTGTGGCCAAAGAAGCCCGTCTTGGCCCCCATGGCGATGACGAGGTGATCATAGGAAAGGGTGCGTTCTTTGGTGATTACCTGCTTCTTTTCCAGGTCAATCTGCATCACCTGATCCATCAAGGTGGTGACGTTTTTATGCTCCGCCAAAATGGAGCGCAAAGGCTGGGCAATCTCCGTGGTCGAGAGGCCCGCCGTGGCCACTTGATACAGGAGCGGCTGAAAGAGGTGGTGATTCCACCGATCCACCAAGGTCACATGAAAACGCGGATCACTCAGTTCCTTCGCGCATGAAAGCCCTGCAAAGCCACCCCCTAAGATAAGCACTTCCTCACGAGGCTTTGTCGCACCAGGGTCCATTGTATTCATGCCATACGATAGCTGAGGATTGCCATTTTAACAAGCAGACAGCAGGCCATGCAGATGACTTGAAATGACAAGCTTTTGCGTTCGTTTGACCTTTCTGATGATTAAAAAACTCCTGTTCTCGTGCGCTGTCTTGATCAGTGCCTTCGCCACTGCGGCAGAGAAACCCAATGTCCTTTTCCTGTTTGCCGATGACTTTACCTATGATGCGGTTCAGTCACTCGGAACTTTGGACATCGAGACCCCGAACCTGGATCGCTTAGCTCAGAGCGGGAAGGTTTTTACCCATGCCTACAACATGGGCTCCTGGAGTGGCGCGGTCTGTGTGGCTAGCCGCACGATGCTGAACGCGGGCAAATATGTCTGGCGTGCTAAAAATGTAGACCTGCCCAAAGCCCAGAAGGAAGGCAAACTCTGGTCCCAGCTCATGGCCGAGCGTGGCTATGAAACCCGCATGATGGGCAAATGGCACGTCGCTGTGGATGCGGCGAAATGCTTCGACAAAACGGCCAATGTCCGTGGTGGCATGCCCAAAGACAATCCATTGGGATACAATCGGCCCCTCACGGGACAACCCGATCCGTGGAGCCCATCGGACCCAAAATTTGGAGGCTACTGGCAGGGAGGCAAGCACTGGAGCGAAATCACTGCCGATGATGCGGTGGGTTTTCTCCAGGAAGGCTTGGGAAAAACGAAGCCCTTTTTCATGTACGTGGCCTTCAATGCCCCGCATGACCCCCGGCAATCCCCCGCCGAATTCGTGGCTAAGTATCCTCTGGATCGAATCAAGATGCCGACCAGCTTTCAGCCCGAGTACCCTTACAAAGACCAGATAGGCTGCGGCCCAGGCCTGCGTGATGAAAAGCTAGCTCCCTTCCCACGCACGGAGCTGGCCATCAAAACGCACCGCGCTGAATACTATGCCCTCGTGACTCACCTGGATGTGCAGATTGGCCGCGTCCTCGCTGCCCTGGATGCCAGCGGCCAGGCAGACAATACTTGGATCTTTTTCACCGCTGATCATGGCATCGCCATTGGTGATCATGGTTTGTTAGGCAAACAGAACATGTATGAGCATAGCCTGCGGGTGCCATTCATCGTCAATGGCCCAGGTGTGAAACATGGGAAGATCGACGCGAGCATCTACCTGCAAGATGTGATGGCCACCAGCCTGGAGCTCGCAGGTGGGAAACCAGAGGAGGTGGAATTCCACAGCTTGCTGCCTCTCATCAAAGGCGAGTCCACTCAGCCTACGGCAGCCCCTGTGTATGGTGCGTATCTGAATTTCCAGCGCGCCATCTTGGCAGACGGCTGGAAACTCATCGCTTATCCCGAAGCCAAAAAGCTGCGGCTCTATCACGTGGCCGAAGACGCGGATGAGCTTCATGATCTGGTGGATGAACCCGCGCAGCAAGAACGAGTGAAGGCCCTCTTTGCTCAGCTCAAAGCCTTGCAGGCGAAGATGGACGACCCGCTGGATTTGAGTGCCGTTTTCACCACGCTCTAGCGGAGCTGAGTTCTTCTCACGAAAGCTTGTCTCCTCTGCCTAGGACTCCCTTTAGTAAGTAGGTTGTGGTACTTACTCCTTTAGTACTTAATCATTGAAGATCTTTTTCTTTGAGTA
>JAOZVT010000034.1 GCA_025869455.1 Prosthecobacter sp. | reverse complement strand
ATCAACCCTGATGACGCAGGTTCTGGCGACACAGACTTGGAGCCCTTCCTGACAGACGGCACCTCTCAGCCCATGATCAATATTTTGATGAACAACGTGGATACCAGCGGTGGCAGCACCAACATGAATCCTCGCGGCATTAAATTTCTGGACCTCCCCATGGCCAAAAATAATTTGTTTGGCATCATTGATCCAAGTAGCGGCTCAGGAGATGGATCCCCCGTTCAACTCGTCGATAACTGGGGCCTACCCTACATGGTTGCGCTCGACACCAACTACGACAACCGCATCCAGAATCCTGACAAAAATAGCAACGACCAAGTCATTTCCACAGCGGCTCCAGAGTATCTGGGCAGAAGCGTTGCCGTGTATAGTTATGGCGCTGACCGCACAGAGTTCACGAAGGACGACATCGTCTCCTGGCGCTAAAAAAATAAACACTCAAAACGCCGATCATGCCTTTCGCATGGTCGGCGTTTTATATTTTCAGCCATCATCACTCCCCACAATACAATCGCGGCACGCGTGTATTGATATTAGTTAACACTTCATAAGGAATCGTTCCCGCCCAATCCGCTAAATCTGCCGCAGAAATTGACACGCCTTCACTTGCACCCAGCAAGATCACTTCATCTCCATTGTAGGCCGTGCCTTGATCCAGATTCACCATGATTTGATCCATGCAAACACGCCCAACCACTGGATACCGAACACCGCGAACAATGATTTGAGATCGATTTGATAGCGCGCGGAAATAACCATCCCCATAGCCAACGGGAATCGTAACCACTCGGACGGCATGATCACTTTGCCAAGTCGAGCCATAGCTGACCGGATCTCCCGCCTGCACCACCTTAAAATAAGCCACTCGACTTTTCCATTTCAAAGCGGGCGTCACTGGAACAGAAGTTAAACACTCACGGCTAGGATAAACACCATACAAAAGAATGCCAGGCCGGACCATGTCCAGATGACTCTCCGGCAGTTGCAAGATACCCGCGCTATTGGCGATGTGACGCAGCGGCATCGGCAGGCTGTGTTTTTCATAAAAAGAAAGCACGGACTGGAAGCGCTCCAATTGTAAACGCGCAGGACTCAAGTCAGCCGCATCAGCATTCGCGAAATGGGAAAAAATTCCCTCCACCTGCACGTGTTTACATTTCAGACTCTCCTTCAACAAAGCCTCTGCATGGTAATAATGAATACCGATCCGCTCCATGCCGGTGTCCACTTTCAGATGAACCCGAGCGAGTTTACCTAACGTCGCGGCTGCCGAATCAATCAGAAGCAACTTCTCCACGGATGGAGCCGTGAGGGTCAGATCGTATTTCAGAAAAAGGGGGATCTGCTCTCCGGCGATGCCACCTAACACCAAAATGGGGGCCGATATCCCTGCCTTCCTGAGTAAAACCCCTTCCTCCAAAAAGGCGACTCCCAAATAATCTGCACCATGCTTCACCATATGATGAGCCACCGGGATCAACCCATGCCCATAAGCATTCGCTTTCAAAACGGTCATGACCTTGGCTCCGCCGACATAAGCACGAATCGCGGCCAAGTTTCCCGCCAAGCACCCCAAATCCACCTCCACATGAGTTGGCCTAACCACGTCTTCTTCCGAAGAAATCATCTCGTCCCAGTTCATGATCGTTTGCACAAAACGCGCAGTCTTTCGCGTCCCACACGCCCATCATAAGCTTCTTCGGGGATATAATCTTCCTCCACAGCCCAGTCACTGGCAGGAAAGAGAGCTTCCAGGTCTTCCAGAGAAATTCCAAAAGGCGGCCCCTCTTCACCTGGTTCCATGTCTGGATTGATGAACCAAACACCCACCAACCGTCCCCCTGGTTTTAATAACTCAGTCACCGCCTTCTGGTAAGACTGACGCAGTTCTGGCGGCAAGGCACATAAGCAGGTGTGCTCAAAAACATAGTCAAAGGTACCGCTCCACTCAGCAGGCAGCGCAAACAGGTCTCCCTGAATGAAGTGATCCGCCAAAGCGGCATGAGTCTCACGCGCTTTTTCAACAGCCGTGCGGGACAAATCCACGCCCAAGGCATCCAGCCCATGGTCCACTAAAAGCGCCACATCATGCCCGACACCACACCCAGGGACCAAAGCACGCCCTTGCAAAGTGTGTTTCATGACCCAGGCAGACAAAGGCGGAGACGCCTCCCCTTTGTCCCAAGGTGTATTTCCATCTAAGTAGCAGCTCTCCCAGTCAGTCATATGATTGAATGACAGTGAGAGCCGAACCTAACTCAAGCTGCAACTTGAATCCGCAACTCAAAGAGCAGCGGCAATCGCATTGCCAATCTCACGTGTACCCACCAAACGGGTGCCTTCGACTCCCGTGTAGATGTCACCCGTGCGCAAACCGCTTTCGATCACCTTGCGCACCGCGTTCTCAATAGCCACAGCCTCGTTTTCCAAACCAAGTGAAAAACGCAACAGCAGAGCCGCCGAAAGAATTTGAGCAATCGGGTTCGCAATCCCCTTCCCAGCAATGTCTGGAGCCGTACCACCGCTTGGCTCAAAAAGACCGAAATACAGACCGTCCCCCTTAGGCTTACCCAAGCTGGCGCTGGCCAACATGCCCAAGCTACCACAGATCATCGCCATCTCGTCACTCAAGATGTCGCCGAACAAATTCTCTGTCACCATGACGTCAAAACTCCGGGGAGCCTTGATCAACTGCATAGCTGCATTGTCCACGTAAAGATGAGCCAGCGTCACGTCTGGATACTGCTTAGCCACTTCCACCATCGTCTCTCTCCAGAGCACACTGTTGGTTAAGACGTTGGCTTTATCTACTGACGTAACATGCTTACCACGCAATTGAGCCGCCTTAAAAGCCACGTGACCGATCCGCTCAATCTCGCTCTTCTTATAGACCATGGTGTCGATCACCTCAATGTCACCATCCGGTAGTGTCGTACGACTTTTCGGCTGGCCAAAATATAGCCCTCCCGTCAATTCACGGACGCAAAGCACATCAAAACCACCCTCGACTAAATCTGCACGAACAGGAGATGAGGCCGTCAGCGCCGGGTAGCAAATCCCAGGACGCAGATTCGCGAAAAGCCCAAAATGCTTCCGCAACGGAAGCAAAGCACCGCGTTCAGGCTGCTCGTTAGGCGGCAATTTTTCCCACTTTGGACCACCGACGGAACCAAACAAAATCGCATCGCTCGCCTCACAAGCGGCCACGGTTTCGGCAGGCAGAGCCTTACCCACGGCATCAATGGCGGCACCACCGACGAGCTGATGATTGTAATCAATAGAAAAATCGGCTTTCGAGGCCAAGGTATCAAGGACTTGGATCGCCTCGGCCATGACTTCGGGACCGATACCATCACCAGGGAGGACTGCGAGTTTATACGTGCGGCTCATAAAATAGGGCCGGGTCTATGGACGAAAATAGGGCGTCGGGCAAGAACAGAGAATTAGCCTCCCCTTTTACGACCTCAAATCAGGGCGAATCATTAAGAAAGATCTTAGATTTTAGCATTGCCTTCTGCTTGCCGTGTCAATACCCTGTCTTTACAACCATGAAAAATCCCTTTTCATTCATTTTTGCATTGGCCGCATCCCTTGGCCTATCCATATCTTTAGGCTGGGGACAAGCTCCGCTGGACCTCAATGTTCAGCCGCCAGCGCAAAATACCGCCGAGAAGTCCATGACGAAAGTCAGCACGGGCAGCGGTGACACCCTCATCATCGCCATTGATGATCCCCTCAGTGGCTCAGAACTCTGGAGCAGTGATGGAACAACGGCAAACACCTCACTGATCCGCGACATCGTCACCGGCCCAGCTGGCTCTGAACCAACCAATCTCACAACCGTCGGGAACCGAGTCTTCTTCTCTGCCAAAAATGCTGACGGAAAGCATGAGCTCTGGGTCTCCAACGGTACCCGCACTGGCACCCAACTGGTAAAAACATTCACCGTGAACCAGGGCCCTGAAAAATTGGTCGCTTTCAACAATCAGCTTGTGTTTGAAGGTTTTCAGTCAGGCAGTGGGCGTGAAATTTGGAGGTCCGACGGGACTGAAGTTGGCACAGTACAGATTGCTGACATCAACACAGCGGCCGATCTGGGCTCTTCCATCAACCATTTCCTCAACGTCAACAACACCACCTTGTACTTCACGGCTAACGACAACGTGCAGGGCCGCGAAATTTGGAAAATGGACACCAGTTTTTCAGTTTCCATTCTCAAGGACATTGAGCCAGGCGGAGCCACCGACACCCCCTTCCCTCTCAATTATGATCCTGAGTTAACCCTGATGAATGGGGACATCTTCTTTAGCGCTGACACTGGCGAAATAAATGCTGAACTTTGGAAGACCGATGGAACCTCCGAAGGAACAATATTGGTTACCGAAATTGCCGAGGCTGCATTAAGCGCTGCCCCCACCTCTCTCACGGCCATGGACGTTGTCGGTGGAGATAATGGAACCTATCTCTTTTTTGCCGCCACCGGTAGCGACGGTGACCGTGAACTGTGGAGATCCGATGGAGTGGCTGGCGTCCAGACAAGTACCGAGAGAGTGAAGGATATTCGTAGCGGCACCACCGGTTCCGATCCCGACAATTTAACCGTCGTCGGCAATACCCTCTTTTTCACGGCAAATGATGGCAACGGCGTGGAACTCCACCGCAGCAACGGGCGAACAGGAAATGACAATACCACTAGAGTCAGCGATATTGTGTCCGGTTCCGGCAGTTCCTTTCCTAGCAACCTCACTCCTTTTGGCACGAAAGTCGTCTTCACCGCTATAGATAGCAGCAGCAATCTGGGCCTCTATTTTTGCCCAACTTCAGGAAGTCTAAGCGCGGTTCTAAAACAATTCGGCGTTGGCAGCACCGCTTCTCATTTCACTGAAATTAATGGGAAGCTTTACTTTTTGGTCACCATCCCTGTCGCAGGCGCTCAAGGCTCCATCACACAACTTTGGTCCACGGATGGCGTCAATAGTGCAGGAACGACCTTGGTTAAAGCATTCCAAACTGGCAATGCTGGCTCCTTTGCCAATGGCTTCAAAAAAATTGACGATAACACAGTCTATTTTTCCGCCACCAATGGTCTTGATGGTCAGGAACTCTGGAAAACAGATAGCACACCAGAGGGAACAACCCAAATCTTGGATATTCGTTCCGGTTCCCAAGGCTCCGCCCCACAATTCATCACCCCTTCTGGCGGCAAGGTTTTCTTCAGTGCAGATGCAACCGGCATCAATCGTGAACTTTGGCAGACCGACGGAACATCAGAAGGAACCACCGTAGTGAAGACTATCGGGGATGTCGAAATCAACGCCAGCAGTTCCAGTTCCCCCCAATACCTAACCGATATCGATGGTGTCCTCTATTTCTCCGCTGTCGGTTCAGGAACAGGCCGTGAACCCTGGCGTTCAGATGGCACGCCAGCAGGCACCCATATCCTTGTAGACTTAGTTGATTCAGGGGACTCCAATCCAAGCCAATTTATCCTTTATCGAGGTGAAGTTTATTTTGTTTCTAAAACAACTGGTCAACAGGTACATCTGCATAAAGAAAGTGAAAGTGAAATTGAAAGTGTAAGAGAAAGTGAGACATCAAAGATCATTGGTGGCAGCACAGGCCCTCAGTCTCCAACCGAACTGACTCGTTTCGGTGTGGGTACCAATGAACGCCTTTATTTTGCCGGAACCACAACCAGCCGAGGAAAAGAACTTTGGAAAACGGATGGTACCGACGCAGGGACCGAACTTGTCAAAGATATCAATCCTAGCAGTAGCAACTCCTCCCCCAACTCCCTAACTGTCGTAGACAAAGTCATGTACTTTGTGGCCAATGATGGCACTCTGGGGACTGAGCTTTGGCGCACCAATGGCACGGAAGAAGGAACGGTCATCGTCCGGGATATTGTCGTAGGCGCAGATAGCTCATCCCCACAAAATCTGACCAAGTCGGGTGACAAACTATTCTTTACCGCCAATACCAGCGCCAGTGGACGTGAGCTTTGGGTTAGTGATGGCACCGCTAAAGGTACCTTCATGCTGAAGGACATCGTCGCAGGAACAGGCAGCCCAGAAATCTCCGAGATGAAGGATGTGGATAGCGTCCTCTGCTTCTCTGCGGATGATGGTGAAAATGGACGCGAACTTTGGATCTCAGATGGGACCGCAGCTGGCACGCGCAAACTGGATGACATCGCCCCCATATCCGCCTCATCTGACCCTGCCAACTTCACTGCCTTCAAAGGTCAATTGCTCTACACCGCCGCAGATCCTGAAATTGGCGACGAGCCACGCGTCGCTTTCATTGGAGCCAACATCGAAGTGTATGATTCCTTAAATACTCAACTTCCATACGACTCCTCATTTGCGATGAGTCCTTCCCCGATTCCTTTTAAATCCTCGGTAACGCAGACCATCACGATCAAAAACTCCGGAATCAACTCCCTCAACGACATCAAACCTGTCCTCAGTGGTGTCAACGCCTCCGAATTCAGTCTCGTTACGCCTAAAGCAGCAACGAGCATTATCTCCAATGGAAGCACTTCATTTGGCGTAAAATTCACCCCCAAAGAAGGTGGACCTCGTGCAGCCATCCTCTCCATCATTAGCAGTGATGGAGACGAAAACCCCTTCATTCTACACCTCATCGGCGTGGGAGATAAAGACCCCACCATTACCTTGCAGCCTGAATCGCTAATGCTCACCATCGGAGATTCCGCCAGCTTTGAATCCGCTGCGTCCAGCATTAACGCGCTGGAAACCCAGTGGAAAAAAGGTTCAGCGAAGATTTCAGGTGCCACCCAGAATACCTACTCCATCCCATCCGTGACCCTGAAAGATGGCGGTTCCTACATCTTCTCCGCCAAGGGCGGATCCGTCACCGCACTTAGCAATCCTGGAGAGCTCGGCGTCGTCGAAGTCATCTCCCCACCCAGCGTCCTGGCTGCCGGCGCAGGCAAAGCCGTGACTTTCAAAGTCAACGCTTCCGGCAATCAACTCACTTACCAGTGGCTGAAAGATGGGTCCCCCATCTCAGACAGCGCTCTGGTTAAAGGGGCTACCTCAAAAGCCATGTCCATCAAAGGCTTGGCTGAAAGCGATACGGCACTCTACACCTGCCGTGTTTCAAACCCAGGTGGCTCTCAGATTGGCGGTCAGACTCAGCTAAATATTTATGCTGAAGCCCCTGACGTCTCAGATACCCAAGGTATGCCTAATGGCATCATCAGCGGACCTTATTCTCACAAGATCGTCATCGATGAATCCCCTGAAAAAACACCCCAGACCTATTCTGCCAAAAACCTGCCCACAGGACTGAAGCTGGATAGCAAAACCGGCATCATCTCTGGGAAACCCACCAAAGCTGGGACTTTCAGCGTCACCGTGAGTGCCAAGAACACCTTTGGTTCGGATACCTCCACTGTTCAGACCGTTACCATTGCAGACTTCCCAGAAAATCTCGCAGGTATTTACTCCGGCACCGTAGCCCATGATCCAGAGATCAACGGCAGCCTTGGTGGGAAAATTGATCTCACCATAACCAGCACTGGCTCCTTCAGTGGCAGCCTCTACCTAGGTGGATCCAAGCTCGGCCTCAAAGGAGCTCTCGATGTGGATGCCTCAGCCGTGGAACTCCCCAGCGCTACGCTTCTCTTGAAGCGCTCAGGCAAACCCACCCCGCTGCCAGTGACCCTGTCTTTTGAAATCAATCCCTCTACAGGAGCTCTCGTCGGCACCGCCACCACTACGAATGCTGACTCCGCTGCCATCACAGGCTTACGCGGAGCTAGTTCCGCGACCCTCGCCGACTACGACGGCTACTACACCTTCGGCCTTAAACTGGGTGACCCAGATCAGCAGCATGTTGATTTCGAAAACCTCATTCCACAAGGCTGGAGCTATGGCTCATTCAAAGTGGCCAAAGGTAAGCTGAAACTCGTAGGCCGCACCGCCGACGGAGATAAAATCACCAGTGCAGGCATCGTCGGAATAGATGGAAATGTCTTCATCTTCCAGACCATGTATTCCCCGCTCAAAGGTTCCCTGGTTGGCAAGCTGATCATTGATACCCAGACCACAGGTGACACCGTAGAAAACGCCACGGACAATACCCTCACGGGAGATATTCAGTGGGCGCGCCCTGCCGATCCTAAATCCAAGACCCGCACTTATGTAGCTGGTTTTGGTATGCCTGGCACCCCTGTGGAAACACCAGTGCCCCTGGAAGCCACTGGCTCGATCTATGTGAAGCCAACGGGCCTAGTTCTGGGCCTCCTGCTAGAAGATGCTCCAGCACCGCTGGACGTCAGCTTCACCTTCGGAGGACTCCAAGCTGCCGATGCTGACGGTGTGGACGCCACAGTGACCCTCAACACCGGTAACAAACTCACCCAGGCCAACCCCGCCACCGCCGCAGCCAC
The DNA here is from genome assembly GCA_025869455.1 of Prosthecobacter sp. Taxonomy (GTDB): domain Bacteria; phylum Verrucomicrobiota; class Verrucomicrobiia; order Verrucomicrobiales; family Verrucomicrobiaceae; genus Prosthecobacter. The sequence goes on along the minus strand of JAOZVT010000034.1, from coordinate 13,885 downwards.
AAAGCTCGCCTCCATCAACTCCTCCACAGGTCTGTTCAGTGGCAGCTTCGCCCTTGGCTCTGGATCATCCACGCGAAAATCTTCCTTCCTTGGGATTTTGATCAAGGATGAAGGCGTGGACAAAGGCGCTGGTTACTTCACCCTGCCGCAAGTTCCTAGTGGTGCCGAAACGACCAAAACCAGCCCCATCTTCGGCGGCAAGGTAGAAATCATTCCTGCTCCCTAATTTCACCAGAACTCAAAAAACAGGCATGCGGATCACTCCTCATGCCTGTTTTGTTTTTTGGGAACTTCTCGGAAACTCTAGCATGGAGCACAGGCATCCTGCCTGTGTCTGAACAGCCGAGACGGCTGTTCCCCATAAAGACAGGCCCACCTTGCCCTCTTTCACTCTCGGTCTATTCCAGCAATTTTTTGCGCACGATTTCCGTGACAATCTTCGGATTCGCCTTGCCCTGGCTGGCTTTCATGGCCTGACCAGTGAACCAGTTCATTGCCTTTTCATTGCCACCTTTGACCTCCGCCACCTTATCAGGATTGGCGGCCAGGATCTGCTCCACGATTGCCTCTAAGGCCCCCGTATCACTCACCTGCTCAAAGCCCTTTGCCTTGATGATCGGAGCCGCCTTCTGCCCTGTGGCGAACATCTCCGCAAAGACTTCCTTAGCTTGATTGTTGCTGATCTTTCCTGACTCCACAAAAGCCACCAGTTCACTCAGATCTTCCGGTTTCACGGGACAGGCGGAGATGCCTTCTTCGCTATCCTTCATCAGCCCTAGGAGATCATTGATCACCCAGTTAGCCAGCTTCTTCGCGGGCACCTTGGCATCGGCAGAAACCGCCGCCTCATAATAACTCGCCAGCGCTTTGTCACTGGCCAGCACACTTGCATCATAGACACTGCAACCGTAGTCAGACTCAAAGCGTGCGCGCTTTTCATGCGGCAGTTCCGGTACCTGAGAGCGCATACGCTCAACGATAGCCTCTGTGCGTAGAGGGATCAGATCTGGATCTGGGAAATAGCGGTAATCATGCGCATCTTCCTTGCTGCGCATCTCATCGGTGATCCCTTCATCATCCAGCCAACGGCGGGTGCTCTGAACCAGCTTTTCTCCAGTCTCCAGGCAGCGAATCTGGCGCTCAGCCTCATACTTGATGGCACGGCGGATCGCAGAGATGGAGTTCAGGTTTTTCAGCTCAATTTTCACCCCCAGCTTCTCCTTGGGGTGATCTTCTGGCCGGACGGAAATGTTCACGTCACACCGCATTTGCCCTTTTTCCATGTCCGCATCCGACACCCCGCCGTAGATCAGGATCTGCCGCAGGCTGGTGAGATAAGCCACAACCTCCTCGGCACTATCAAGATCCGGGTCACTGACGATCTCCATCAATGGAGTTCCGGCGCGATTGAAATCCAGCGTGGTGAATTTGTCATGGTGAGTGCTTTTGCCCACGTCCTCCTCCAAATGGATGCGCGTCAGCTTCACCACCTTGCCGGGATTCACGATGCTCTTTTGGGCATCCTTCGGATAAGCCATATCATACAGCGGCACCCCTCCGCCCAGACAGAGCGGAAATGGCATCTGCGTGATCTGGTAGTTCTTCGGCATGTCCGGGTAGAAGTAATTCTTTCGGTCCCAGCTCACCACCGGAGGCGTGCTGCAACCCAGCATCAAACCCGTCAGGATGGTCTTTTCGATCGCCGCCTCATTCAGCACAGGCAAGGCCCCTGGAAGCCCCAGGCAGGTCGGGCAGGTATTTGTATTCGGCTCCGCACCCACCTCGACCGGGCAGGCGCAAAACATCTTGCTCTGCGTGGTCAGTTGCGCGTGAACTTCTAGGCCGATGGTGACAATGTACTTGGGCATGGGAGCCCTGACATTGGAATCCCTTTCCGCCTCTGGCAAGTAGGGCTTGGCCGTGAAAGTACCAGTTTTTTACCTCTCACCAATCTCCTGGAGGCTTAATTGAGCCCTCCACGCATTCCCAGCTCCTTTCTCCCTCTGCACAGCACCACGAGCCAAATAAAATGTTAACATAACACAATCTTCTACTCATCCGTTTGAGGATTGCCCGTTCTCGCCCCGTTTAGCATTCACCAACCACATGAAACCACACCCACTCTTTTTGGCTCTCTGGCTCAGCAGCGCACTCACCGCCCCGGCTTTGGATTGGCAAAAACAAGCAAAGGAAGATGCCAAACAAGATCGCACCAGTATTCCTTATGATGGTGTCACCCCTAACAAAATGGTCTGCGACACCACCCTGCGTGAACTCCCAGACGGCTCCTGGGCACTCATGATCTTGGCAGGTGGTAATTTTGAACCCTCCCCAGAAAACTACACCGGCATCACCCGCAGCCTAGACCAAGGCCACACTTGGACGCCTTTGGAGCCTGTGAATACCGGACTGCCGCGTGAGGGAAAAACCATCGGCCAATGCGTCACCGAACTCATGGTTATTCAAGGACGCTGCACCGCCTTCCTTTCCACCCATTCTCAGACCTGGGGAAGAAACTGGAAATCCTGGCTCATGCATAGTGATGACAACTGCAAGACCTGGTCCAAGCCTGAACTCGCCCCAGGGCGTTTAGAAAACTTCACCTTCATTCGCAATCACATTGTCACCCGAGATGGGCGCATCATGATCCCATTCCAGCACTACGTTGGCCCAGGCCCTGACGTGCCACCGCCACCCGCCGAGGAAAAACCCTGGCATAAAGCTCTGGCACATTACGTCAGCAATCCGCGCAATGGTGTTATGATTAGCAACGATGGCGGCAAAACCTACACCGAACACGGTAACATCCGACTCACCAAAGATGACCGCTATCATGGCTGGGCTGAAAACAACATTGTGGAACTCAGTGATGGCCGCATTGCCATGATCATCCGTGCCGACAGACTCGGCGGAGTCCTCTACTATGCCGAATCCAAAGATGGCGGCAAAACTTGGCCCGAATTCGCCACCCCAACCGATATTCCCAATCCCGGCAGCAAAGCCACCCTCTACCCTCTCGGTGGGGACGTGGTTGCCATGCTTCACAATCCTAACCCGAAGCATCGCAGCCCTTTGTCCCTTTGGATCAGTTTTGACGGCATGAAAACCTGGCCTTACCAACGCGTGCTTGTCCAAGAATCCATCGACGGACCCAAAGGCCGCCTCAACTACCCCGATGGCTTCGTCAGCCAAGACAAACAGTGGCTGCATTTCGCCTACGATGACAACCGTCACCGCGCCGTTCACTACAGCGCCAAATTGCCACCGTTGCCCTAACATTCTTTGCGGATGCAATCCCTCCTCAATCGCTTCACCAGCCTCTATCCCATCTGGCTGATTGGCTTCGCTGTTCTTGGTTTTGTCAAACCAGAAACCCTCTCCTGGTTTTCTGGTCAATGGATCATCTGGGCGCTCACCACGGTCATGCTCGGCATGGGTCTGACCCTGACCGTGGATGACTTTCGTCGTCTGCTCAAAATGCCCGGCTGCGTGACCCTTGGTTTCATCTCCCAATACACCCTCATGCCATTGATCGGCTGGGGCATCGCGCATGCCATGAACTTGGAGCCAGGATTTGCAGTGGGACTCATCCTCGTGGCCAGTTGCCCAGGCGGCACCGCGTCTAACATGATCGCCTATCTAGCACGGACAAATGTGGCCTTATCAGTCGTGCTCACCATGGCCTCCACGCTCATGGCCTTCATCATGACACCCCTTTGGTGCAAAGGCCTGGCTGGAACCTACGTGCCTGTGGATGCACTGGGGCTTTGCCTCACCACCTTGCAAGCAGTCGTCGCCCCTGTGTTGCTAGGAGTCACGTGCAACTGGCTATTTCCCAAATCCGTCTCTCATGTCGCCAAACTAGGCCCCCTTTTCTCCGTCATCGCCATCTGCTTCATCACCGGTGGTATCGTCGCCATGAAAGCAGACGCCATGGCGGCCAATGCAGGCAAACTCACCCTCGCCGTCTTTCTGCTGCACGCCCTGGGTTTTGGATTGGGCCACACCGTCTCCAAAATACTCGGCTACTCCGAAGAAGTCGCCCGTACCGTCTCCATTGAAGTCGGCATGCAAAACGGCGGCATGGCCGCCACTCTGGCGAACCTGCATTTTAAGATGGAACCCCTCGCCGCCGTTCCTGCCGTGTTCAGCGCTATCATGCAAAACATCCTTGGGGCTCTTCTCGCAGCCTACTGGTGCGCACGTCGAATCAGCCCTGAAATAGCTCCTGCGAAAAAATGCCCATGAATCGCAGCCACATCCACTACTGGAAATGTGATCGCCCCGCTGCTTTTCACGGCACAGAGACGCAGACCGACATAGAAAATTTGCGCCCGCAGATTCTTACGCTCCTCCAATCATTCCATCCTGGCCTAACTATAAATCTAACAGATGGAGGCGGCCAGGGCAATCACCGCACCTTCATCGCGGACATAGGTCAGGAGCAACGCTTTGTCCGCATCGAAGACGGCCCAGAGCAGGATGACTACATCGAGACCGAATCACGTGTCCAGGAATCAGTCCGGGCAGCGGGTGTCCCTACCCCACGGGTTTATCAAGAGGATGCAAGCCGCCACAAATATCCCTTTGCTTGGCAGATCATGGAGGTCATCTCTCATCCCGACCTCAATCATTGGCACAAACAAGGCAAGTTAGACCTTGGCCATACGGCCCATGAAATCGGCGCGGCCATCGCCCAATGGCAAAAAGTACCGGTCGCGGGTTATGGGCCTTTTCAATCCGGCAAAGACAAGCTCACGGGCTACCACACCCACTATGCCGACTACTTCCTGCTAAACCTGGACCGCCATCTAACCTTCCTCACAGAAAAGCACTTCCTCAGCACCGCTGAATCCCAGGAAATCCGCCAGGCCATCACCGATCACGATTTCCTCCTATCCCTCCCCCAAGGTTGCCTCGTGCATAAAGACCTCGCCCTTTGGAACATCCTCGGCACGGAAAACCACATCGCCGCCTTCATTGACTGGGACGATTCTATTTCTGGCGATCCTATGGATGACTTCTCTCTCCTAGCCTGTTTCCATGATGGCTCCGTGATCGCCCAGGCTCTCGCTGGTTACACAAAAATCACGCCCCTGCCCACAGAATATCGCCGTCGGTTCTGGCTCCATCTTCTGCGCAACATGATCGTCAAAGCCGTCATCCGAGTTGGAGCAGGCTACTTTGATCGCAGCGATGACTTCTTCCTCATCAGTTCTGGAAGCAACGGATCCGATCTCCGCACACTCACCCGCTCCCGCCTCCGCACCGCCCTTCACGGCCTCCTCCACGACCACGAAATTCATACCCTGAAATAAGGGCTAACCATGTATCCAACACAAACACTGATCACCCAGCAAGACAGCACTCATCACACCCCGAGTGATGCAATGGCTCCAGATCTTGCCACCATTGCACATCCCCTCCCACCAAAAAAATCCTGTTAATCCTGCCATCCTGTTAATCCTGTAAAAAAAGTCCACTCCCACCTACCAATCCCCCTCTCTTCAACATCCATGCCCACCACCCCCATCCATATCGGCACCTGGCTCTCCATCGGCTCCCCCGTCATCGCCGAACTCGCAGGCGCATGCGGCTTTGATTGGGTACTGCTTGATCTAGAGCATGGCTGTGAATCAGAAGCCGCTTTACCTAGCCAATTGCGCGCTCTACGCGGTAGCACAACCCGAGCGATAGTCCGCGTTGGCGCTCCTCACGCTGACCTGATCTCCCGCGTTTTGGATTGGGGGGCACATGGCATCATGGTTCCGCATGTGAACTCGGCCGAAGAAGCCGAGGCTATCGTCCAGGCCGCCCATTACGCGCCACGTGGACACCGTGGTTTCTCCCGCACCGTACGCACTTACGACTATGGGCTGAATCCCCCAGGAAACACCCCGCCCCCCCCAATCATTCTAGCTCAAATCGAAACCATCCAGGGCATCGAAAATGCCAAGGCCATCGCCGCCATCTCAGGCATTGACGCACTCTTTGTTGGGCCAGCAGATCTCGGACACGACCTAAAAGTCAGACAGTCCTCGTTAAACTATGACGACTGCCTGCGTACCGTAGCCGCAGCAGCCCGTGAACAAAGCAAAGAATGCGGTATCCTGGTGCGCCAATCCGCAGACCTACCCAAAATGCGCGACATCGGGTTCACCTGGTTAGCGATTGACTCCGACCTCTCTCTCCTACGAGAAGGTTATCTGAAAATCCTTCAGTCAGCAAAATCCTAACGCGCCAACCATCCGCATCAGTCACCATTTGGAAAGCCAAGCCATCAAGAAAATGAGCAAAACGCGCATCACCGAACTGCGCCGGACTTTGTGTGATCTTGACGCCATCTTTGCCGAGAACTGATCACAAAAGCAATTTTTTGCGCCCCCTGATGTTAACATAACATCATAAAGCAGAACTCATTGCCATGAAGTCTCGTCCGTTCAGCGTTTCATCCTCATGCTCCAACCCATGAAGCTTTGTTTCACTCTGTTCTGTCTATTCTCATTGAGCGCCTTCGCTCAGAACGATAGCCCTTTGCCGCAGTCCATTCTGGATTTGCCACTCAAGCCCACGGTCATCAATACACACCCAGGCCCAGAATACTCGGATGAGCAGCGCGACTTTGCCATGGTCATCGGCATGGATCGTACGCCCAAAGGTCGCATATGGGCCGCTTGGGTCGCAGGAGGAGACAGCCCCCGCGCTTACTTCGTAGCCGCCAGTAGCGATGACGATGGCCAAACTTGGTCGAAGCCACGCCTTGTCATTGATACCCCCGATGCACCGACGGGACTGCAACTCAGTGTCTTGGTCGGTAATTTCTGGACCGATCCCACAGGCCGCCTTTGGCTCTTTTATAATCAATCTCTCTCCAACTTCGATGGTCGTGCCGGACTCTGGGCCATCACTTGTGACAATCCGGATGACGATGAACCCATCTGGTCAGAGCCACGCCGCATCTGGCATGGCATGACACTGAATAAACCCACGGTGCTAAGCAATGGCGTGTGGCTGCTGCCCATTTCCCTTTGGACTCGGGACCGCATTGGCGTGCCCGAACTCAGAGAAACGGGTTACCGCGAACTGGACGAAGTGCGCATGGCCAATGTCTTTGTCTCCAACGACAAGGGAGCCACCTGGACCCGACGTGGCGGTGTCAAGGTACCTGAAACGGACTTCGATGAGCATATGATGGTGGAGCTAAAAGATGGTCGGCTCTGGCTGCTAGCACGCACCAAGTATGGCATCGCCGAAAGTTTCTCAAGTGATCAAGGACGCACCTGGAGTGAGGCCAAACCTTCCCGCATCAAGAATGTCAGTGCCCGTTTCTTCATCCGCCGTCTCGCCTCCGGCAATCTGATCTTCGTCAAGAATGGTCCCTTGGATGAAAGGATCAAAGGCCGCAGTCACATGACGGCTTTCCTTTCTGAAGACGATGGCAAAACTTGGCAAGGTGGGCTCATCTTAGATGAACGGAATGGCGTCTCCTACCCGGATGGCTTCCAATCTCCAAATGGTAGCATCCACATCATTCATGATCACGAACGCTCCAAGGAAAGAGAGATCATCATGCACCGCGTCACCGAAGCTGACATCCTAGCGGGCAAGGTGGTGACACCTGGCTCTCAAACTAAACTTTTGGTTAACAAAGCCAAGGGCTCCGAAATCGGCGCACGACTCTACAACGGTATTCAACTCCCGAACGAGTGGCCTCCGCGTGATGGCGACCCGAAGAGCTATGAGCCCATGTCCGTTCCCTACCTGAAGAACAAGCCCAAGGTGATCCCGCTGGATACCAAGAGACAACTCTTTGTGGATGACTTCCTCATTGAGAAGACCGACCTCAAACGCAGCTTTCATCAAGCCAAGAAGTATGAAGGCAATCCGGTCTTCAAACCCGAAACGAAAGCCGAGCTAGAGCCCGTCGGCATTGAAGGAGATCAGCAGGCCGTCTGCTACTTGGGACACGGAGGCGTGTTTCATGATCCGAAAGACCAACTGTACAAGATGTTTTACACCGCAGGTTGGCGCGGAGGTTTGGCCTTGGCGACCAGTCCTGATTTGATTCATTGGACACGTCCAGACATCGGTACAGTCGGGGGCAATCTCCTGCTTCCTCCAGGCAAAGAATGGGCGGGTGGAGATAACAGCGTGTGGCTGGACACTCAGGCCAAGAACCCCTTGGAGCGCGTCAAACTGATGACTGACCGCCAACCGCATACCCTGCATACCTCTGCGGATGGGCGGGTCTGGTCCCAAGGAGTCCCCACAGGGAAAGCTGCGGACTACTGCTCCTTCTTTTACAATCCCTTCCGCAAGGTCTGGTGTTACAGCATCAAGCAGGGCGGGCCACATGGTCGCAATCGTTGGTACGCCGAAAGCAGTGACTTCATCAAAGGAGCTGATTGGAGCAAATCCGTCTATTGGTGCAACGCGGACACGTTGGATGAACCTGATCCACAAATTGGGGATGCGGCTCAGCTCTATAGCTTGAACGCCGTGGCTTATGAGAGCCTGATGCTGGGCGAATTCTACATCCACCTGGGACCAGATAACAAACTATGCGACCAAGGAAAATTCCCCAAGATTACGGAACTCAAGCTTGGCTTCAGCCGTGATGGCTTTCACTGGGACCGCCCAGATCGTCGCCCCTTCATCGCAGCCACACGCCAGGAAGGGGACTGGGATCGTGGCTACATTCATGGAACCACCGGTGTCTGCTTGGTGAAGGAGGACGAGATCTGGTTCCCTTACACAGGCTACTCCGGCATCGCGCCTAACGGCAAGCGTGGCATGTACACGGGTGCATCCATCGGCATGGCCGTCCTGCGTCGGGATGGGTTTGCCTCCATGGATGCGGGTGAGGTGACGGGCACGCTCACGACAGAAGCTGTGGCTTTTAATGGTCGTCAACTCTTTGTCAATGTGGCCAATCCGAAAGGTGAACTGCGGGTGGAAGTGCTGGATGAAAAGGGTGAAGTCATGGCCCCTTACACCCTGGACAACTGCCAACCAATCACCGCCGATGCCACTCGACAAACTGTCTCTTGGAAAGGCGCGTCCACACTGGATGGGGTGCGTGGCCGGGCTGTGAAGTTCCGGTTTCACCTGACCCAGGGCAATCTGTATGCCTTCTGGGTTCAGTGAAGTCAGGCAGCCCTCTCGTCAAACCAGAACGAAGACTGACGCGCCGCTTGGTTTGGCCTTCATCCTCAGTATCCTACAACTTTTACATTCTATTTATTATGGTTTCTATGGCATAAATGGTGCTAAGTGGTTCGATTGGTATGTTCTCAGCCGTGAGCCCCCCCATGCAGCATCGTCATTTTCAAGGCGGATCAGCCCACCTCTCGTCGGCTCCGATACTTCCCCTCTCTGCTGGGCACCCATCCTCTTCGGCAGTGCTGCCACCCAGAGATTCCAAGATGTCACAGCTAGAAAATCAGGCTGCGGTAACTCAGGCAGCCATCCTCAATGCCCTTCCAGCTCACATCGCTCTGATTGACCACCTGGGGACCATTTTAGAGGTCAATGAGTCATGGAGGCTTCTGGCTAGAGAGGACGATCTCCCAACTCGCGGCTGTAGCGTCGGTGACAATTACCTGGAGGTTTGTGAACAAGCTCAAGGGGAATTCATGAGGGATGCCCAAGATGCTGCCAATGGCATCCGCAAAGTGCTCACTGGTGAGTCTGCTCAGTTCAGTCTGGACTACTCATGCCCATCTAGTGAGGGAAAGCGGTGGTTCCGCCTCATGGCCACCCCACTCTCTCCCTATGCCCTAACTGGAGCGGTGGTCATGCATGTGGACATCACCCGACGCAAAACCGCAGAGGATGCCCTACATGCCAGCGAATACCGACTGAGGACCATCTTTGAAAGCGAGCCTGAATGTGTAACCGTCGTTTCCGTGGCTGGTGAGCTACTCGACATCAATCCCGCCGGGATACGAATGCTTGATGCCAAAGACAAGGTGAGTGTGCTGGGCCAGAGCATCTTTGAGTTTATCCACCCAGATGACCGCATTGCCTTCATAGAGCTGCATAGTGCCGCGACAGGCGGTAAGAGTGGTCAGTTGCATTTCAGGATGGTGTCACTCTCAGGCACTGAACGCTGGAGTGAGACGCACTCCACTCCGCTGAGGGAGACTGGCGGAGATGTCACCTCAGTGCTCAGCGTCACACGAGATATCACGGAAAGAAAGCAAAGCGCCGAAAGATTAGCTGAACAAGCTTCCTTGTTAGACCATGCCACCGATGCCATTTGGGTTCGGGATTTGAACCACCGGATTACCTATTGGAACAAAGGTGCACAAAGACTCTACGGCTGGAGTGCTGAAGAAGCTATGGGGCGTTCAGCCTTAGAACTGATGCGCCCAAAAGACATGGGGGCCATCCATCAAGCGGTCCAACAATTATTGATCCATGGCGAGTGGTCAGGTGAACTACAGAATACCGCCCAGGATGGTCGCGCCATCACCGTGCAGGCGCGCTGGACGTTGCTACGTGACGAACTCCAACAGCCCAAAGCCGCCCTCATCATCAACACTGATATCACGGAGCGTAAACGGCTGGAGCAGCAGTTCCTCCGTGCTCAGCGCATGGAGAGTATCGGAACCTTGGCTGGGGGCATTGCTCATGACCTCAACAATGTACTCACGCCCATTGGCATGGCCATTGACCTGCTTAAGATGCAGGAGACTAATCCCGGACGTTTGAGTATGCTATCCACGATTGAAGGCAGTGCAAAACGTGGAAGTGACATGGTTAGGCAGGTGCTTTCCTTTGCCCGAGGTGTCGAGGGTGATCAGAGCCAGGTGGAGATCAAAAGGATCGTGAACGAGGTCGCTCACATCGCTGACGAAACTTTTCTCAAAGCCATCCAGGTATTCACTCAAGTGGACTCAGAACTTTGGCAGGTCTTGGGTGACTCCACTCAATTGCATCAAGTCCTTCTCAATCTCTGCGTCAATGCGCGAGATGCCATGCCAGAGGGGGGAAAGCTGATCATTTCCGCTGACAATGTCATGCTGGATACCAGTCATTCCGCTGTAGAGCCCGATGCAAGACCAGGGCCATATATCCAAATACGAGTAGAGGACACAGGCTCGGGAATGACACATGAGGTAGCCCAACGCATGTTTGAGCCATTTTTCACCACCAAGGATACAGGCAGGGGCACAGGGCTGGGGCTCTCCACCACACTCGGCATCGTACGCAGTCATCACGGTTTCATCCGCGTGTGTAGCGAGCCAGGGCGCGGGACCAGTATGACAGTTTATCTCCCGGCTTTGACGAATCCTCAAAATGCACTACAGAAAACAGCCCCTCTACAAATACCTCGTGGGAAGGGCGAGCTAATCTTGTTGGTGGATGATGAAGATGCCATTCGCCAGATTACCCGCCAGAGTCTGGAATGCTTTGGTTACCGGGTCATCATGGCAACGAATGGTGCCGAAGGAGTCCGTGCTTATGAAGCCTATCAAGACCAGATCGCTGCGGTCTTAACCGACATGATGATGCCGACGATGGATGGCCCCGCGATGATTCAAATCCTTGTCCGCATGAATCCAAATGTTCTGATCATAGCGGCCAGCGGAGTCAATACCAAAGCCATGGCCGCTAAAGCTGTAAGTGCTGGCGTCAAACATTTCATCCCGAAGCCTTACACAGCAGACATAGTCCTCACAAGCCTAGGCGCACTGCTGCAAGGTCAGCTGAGGAAGTGACACGCAGGTGGCGGTTTCCGCCACCTGATCACAAGCCTCTTTTACTGACCCACGCAGTAGAGTTTCTCCTGAGTGCGGATGAAGAGGCAGCCGTTGGCGGCGGCGATGCTGCTGCGGCAACTGGCGGCGTCGCCATTTGGTTTGCTGCCGTTGCCCATGGAGTTCACGCTCAGGAGTTCGAAGCTGTCACCGCCTGCTTTGACCACATAGACATCGCCCCAGAAGTTGGTGATGTAGAGCTTGCCATCGGCCACGGTGGGGCTGCTTTCAAATTTGGCTTTGCTGCCCGTCTCACCTGTCCAAATGACTTTGCCCGTCTTTGGCTCCACACGGCTCACGGTGCGGCGACCACTGTCCACCAAGTAGAAGCTGCCGTCGTAATAGGCGGGGGTGGAGACGTCAGACGTTACGATCTTCGGATCGCTGGTCCATAGGGGTTGTACTTCCAGGCCTTTGCTGTCCAATGGCATGGCGAAGACGGGGGAGTTTTTCGGAGCACAGACGAGCGCCACGCCGTCGCCCATAACAGGGGAAGCGACGAGACGGAAGAATTTGTTATACCCTTCCCCTGGCAGATTCCAGGTGGTGAGGCGAGCGTATTCATCGCCGGAGGCGGCATCATGCATGGTCAGGGTATCACCGCCGGAGATCAGCATGACACGCTTGCCGTTATGCTCGCCAAAAACGGGGGAGCTAAAGGCTTCCAGGGACTCGACCTCAGCCGGGGTTTTGCGCAACTGCTTCCACAGGTCTTTGCCTGTCGCGGGGTCCACAGCCAGGATGTAGCTGGTCATGTCCTTGCCTGGAGTACCTTTCGGGAAACCCTGGAATTCAAAGGTTTCGTTGCGCTGAAGCACCTGAATGTAGAGCTTGCCGCCATCCAGCATGGGGCTGCTGCCGTAGGTCCATTGGGTGGCAAAGGCACCGTGGGTTTCTTTGAAATCGCGCTTCCACTGGAGATTGCCTTCAAGATCGAAACTGGCGGCGACGGCATCGGCAAAGAGGAAGATGACGTGCTCTCCGTCGGTGACGGGAGAGGGGCTGGCGAGGTTGCTTTTGTTGTCCCACTGAAGACCACCTTCGGACACCACCTTGCGCCAGAGTTCTTTGCCCGTTTTGGCATCGTAGCAGAGGCCGACGAGCTGCTGCTTGTCCACGATGGGGGCGGTGAGGAAGACTTTGTCACCCCAGACCACCGGGACGGAGGCCGAAATGGCTGGGACATCCACTGACCATTTGACACCTTCCGTGGTGCTGAACTTGGCGGGCAGGTTTTTCTCTGGGCTGGAACCGTCCATCTGCGGTCCGCGCCAGTTCGGCCAGTTTTCAGCTTGGGCAAAGGAGGCAGCGAGGGCAAAGACGAGGAAATAGGGCAGTTTCATGCGTGGAGTAAGGAAATGAAAACGACATGAGATGTCGAGATGTTTCGGCTGGGGGAGTGGGTTAGGAAAGTTTGTGATTGTTGAGGGGACACCGGAGGCCTGAAGCAGAATAACTGAGACGCCGAGTCAGCGCAGGTTTACAGCGCCGCCATCGATGGGGTAATTGGTGCCGGTGATGAAGCTGGCTTCGTCACTGCACAGGTAGAGGGCGAGGCTGGCGATCTCTGGGGGCTGGGCCATGCGGCCGATGGGCTGGGCGGCGCTGAGTTTCTGGAACATCTCGGCTTCTTGACCTGGGTAGGTTTTGGCGAGGTAGCCATCGACAAAGGGGGTGTGGACGCGGGCGGGGCTGATGCAGTTGCAGCGGATGCCCTGGGCGATGTAGTCCTTGGCGATGGAGTAGGTCATGGTGAGGACGGCCCCTTTGGTCATGGAGTAGGCGAAGCGGTCGGCGAGGCCCATGTCGGCGGCGATGGAGCACATGTTTAGGATGACGCCGCTCTGGTGGGTGAGCATCTGGGAGACGGCGGCCTGGGAGCAATTGAAGACGCCTTTGATATTGATCTGGTAGAGGCGGTCGAGATCGCCCTCGGTGGTGGTGAGGAGGGTGCCGATGTGGGCGATGCCGGCGTTGTTGACGAGGATGTCAAGCCGGGGGCGGCGGATGCTGATGTCTTCGAAGACTTGTTTGACCTGGGGGTGGTCGCCTACGTCGCAAGCGATGGCGCGGGCGCTGCCGCCTGAGGCGATGATTTGATCTGCGGTGGTCTGGGCGGC
>JAOZVT010000033.1 GCA_025869455.1 Prosthecobacter sp. | reverse complement strand
CAAAAGGCAACGCTGACCAAACTCGCTACCATAGGCATTGCGCAAATCTGCCGACTCTTCATCCAGATTGAAATTGCGCATGAATTCAGGACCCGCCAAACGCAACGCTTCACGTTGGGCGACTTCGTAATCAGCCAAAGCGGATTCTTTGGCCACACGATCTTGCAACGGCTTCAGCAATTGCTCACGAGCACTAATACGCTGTGAAGTCACATACTCAGGGCGGGTAAATCCAGAGGGTCCCGCCTTGGTATCAGAGAGATAAATGTTACCATATTTAGCCCCCAAAAACCCAGGGCCACGGCTTGGGCTCGGATAACCAATCAGCATGTAAGCTGGCACCTTGGGATTTGCCGAACCGCGCTGGTTAGCCACAATGGAACCAATGGAGGGATAGCTGGTACTACCACTCACAGGACGACCCGTGTGAACGAAGTTTGTCGCGATGGCATGCTCGTTAATCACATTGTGATACACCGTGCGCACTGCTGTGATGTGCTCCATTTGACGTGCCGTTTTGGGCAAATGCTCACAGACGCGAACGCCTGGAACGGAAGTCTCAATGGAAGGATAAGCCGACCCTGCCTTTTTCTTGGCAGCCTTGGGATCACCCAAGACCTTCGGATCAAAGGTATCAATGTGGGCCATACCGCCCCCAAGCCAAATGAAGATGCAGTTTTCAGCCTTGCCCATGGGGATGGGAGCCGAAGTGGCGGCACGAACACCCATGCTGGCAAAAGGTGCAAGAGCGGCAGTTTGAAGGAAGCGACGACGTTTCATGATGTCTAAGATTTAAAGGTTTACGGTGGTATTAAAGAAAGCGATCAAGGAACAAAGACCCACTCTGGCGCATTCATCATAGCCCAGAGCACATCTTCCAGGCGATTACGCCAAGCTTTGGTTAGGCGCTGTGTCGGCGGGTCACCACGGCGGGAGGCAGCTTCTTGCTCAATGCGCAGAGCATTGGCTTCGGCATCCAAGTGATTGGACCAGGAGACATACTTCTCAGGATAACGCGGCTGTGGCTCCGCAGCGACTGGCTGCTGACGACGCGTTTCATAACCTTCGCTCAGGTAAGCCATGTATTGCTGCTTCTCTTCAGCCGATGGTTTACGAGTCAAGAGGCGTAAGTAGAGCGAATCCACAAACTGGTCTAACGGCACGTCTTGCAAAGACATCTCGGTAATGCCGTGATCATCACTCAACCGAGTAAGCCAGATGCCCATGGTGCCATTGCCAAGAATGGCAGGCTGCAAGGCGTTCGGAGCGTTCTCACGATTGCTGACAGGATCCTGACGCGCACCGCGCCAGCCAAAGGCCTGCATCACGTCACACACGGCTTGGATTCTCGGCAAGCTCAGGCTTGGGCGGTCACGCTCATTGCTTGTGCTGGCCATCATCCAGGCTCGGCTAGGAAAGCCCAGGCTGATGGAGTTTTTCATATCACGACGTCCATCAATATCCAGGCTCACTTCTTCCGTCTTGAAGGGCTTGCCTGTTGCCGCAAACAAGGAATCCACGATCTGTTCCGCTGCCAGACGACGAGGTGCAGGTGAAGTAAAGAGAGGGCTCGTGGCGGTTAGCTCCACATCTGTGGCCCGCTGATAAGCATGAGAATTCAAAATGGTGCGGGAAAGGTTTTTCAGGCTGTAACCTCCGCGCACAAATTCGCGGCCTAACCATTTCAGCAACTCAGGATGAGACGGACGTCCCTTCTCCCAATCATCCACAGGCTCCACGATACCGCGGCCCATGTATTGCTGCCAAAGGCGATTCGCAATAACCTGAGCAAAGCGCTCATTCTGTGGAGCCGTGATCAGTGCTGCCAAGCGGTCACGTGCGCTCTTCGGATCTTGGGCCAATTTTTCTCCCACGTCTTCAGGCGTGAATTCAGCGAACGGCCAAGCTGGCTCCACCTTGGTTCCAGGTTGCAGGGTCACTTGGATCAATGGCTTGCGGCCACCTTCATGCAGCTTGTCCATCGGCACGCTGCTGGTCTTGGGCACATCCACGGCTTTCTGTTCCAGCATGGCCGCCAGTTCAAAAAGATCCTGCTGCAAACTTTTGTGGGCAGGCGCATCGTGACAACGTGCACACTTCATCTCCACCCCCAGGAAGGCGGTGCTGATGATCGAGCCTTTGGC
>JAOZVT010000032.1 GCA_025869455.1 Prosthecobacter sp. | reverse complement strand
CATCGGTCAAACTGCGCTTGATGCCGGTGTAGGGGCCATTAGGATCAAAGCGGGTTAGGTCATGATTGCTCTCATTATGAGGACCATTGTCACTGGTGAAAATAACCAGCGTTTTTTCCGCCAAGCCCTGCTCTTTTAGCAGCTTCATCATACGGCCCACATAGCTATCCAGGCGGGTAATCATAGCGGCCTGGCCTTTGTCTGGATTCGGCCAGTCTTTGCCCTCGTAGGGACCGTAGTCGGGTACTTCCGCACCGTCCTTGAGTTCACGGGTACGCTCATTGTTGGCGTGCGGCACGACCATGCTCCAGTAGAGAAAGAAAGGCCCTTTTTTGTTTTCCTTCACAAACTTCAGCGACTCATCCGCAAAGAGGTCATCGGAGAAATGAATCGGCTCCTTGGCATAACCACCGCCATTTTCGCCCAGGGGAATGACGATGTTTGAGAGCGGCTCCTTGGTTTCGTTCCTCCAAAGATAGTCAGGGAAATGATTGTGGGCGTGAGTCTGATTCAGATAACCGTAAAAGTAGTCGAAACCCTGTTTGCGTGGCAGACCACTTTCAGCCGCTCCCACATCCCCGAGGCCCCATTTGCCGATCAGCGCCGTTTTGTAGCCTGCATCGTGCAGCACCTTCGCCACGGTCACATCCCCTTCCTTCAGCGCCTGCGCCCCAGGATTCGTTTTTCCAGAGTTCCCACGCACCGTCGTATGACCATGATGCATGCCGGTCATCAGAACACTGCGAGACGGCGCACAGACCGTAGCCCCAGCATAGAAATGGGTGAATTTCATGCCTTCCTTGGCCATTTGATCCAGATTCG
Source organism: Prosthecobacter sp. (assembly GCA_025869455.1). GTDB lineage: Bacteria > Verrucomicrobiota > Verrucomicrobiia > Verrucomicrobiales > Verrucomicrobiaceae > Prosthecobacter. The sequence goes on along the minus strand of JAOZVT010000032.1, from coordinate 1,330 downwards.
GCGTGGTGATGACCTTTTGACCAAAACAACCTAGGTCTGCGTAACCGAGGTCATCTGCCATGATCCAGATGATATTCGGCCGTTCCGCAGCCTGCATGGTTCCTGTAAACACGGTCAAGGCGAGGGCAACGAGGGAAAATAAAGAGGTGGCGAGTCGGTGCATAGTCAGATAGTAGGCCATTCACAACGCAGGAGTCAGCCACTCATTTCAAAGCAATCGAATCGAGTTGCATCTCCACACCAGAATCACCTTGGCGGCAGGCCCCCGCCGCATGTAGAGAAATAAAATATGAAACTCCAACAAGACCAAGTCTGGCACCAAGGCGATCTCTACCTCCGCATCGTTCACTGGGACCGCACGTTCATCGTTTACAAAGCTATGGAAAATCTCGAAACGAGGCAAGGGACCGAGCAGCAAGTCAGTAAAAAAGAATTCTGCCGCCTGATCAAAGGAGCCACGCTCCTGACCAACGAGGAAGTCCGCGAACTCTCAGGAAAAGCCCTCTGATTCGCACTTGGCGACACCCACTCCATGGGTGAATATCCCCTTCCCCCATGGCCCGTTTTCAAAAACTCCCCACCAGCACCTTCAGTCCCTATTACGGCTGCGTCATCATGATCATGGCCGTCCTGATCTTTGGGGGGATCATCGGCTGGAGTGCGTACTCGCTTTTCACTCAGGATAAAGAGATCGCCAAAATCACCGTGGATGAACCGATCAAGTTCCCACCTGTGGAGATGACTCCTGAGGCACGCACTGCTTTAGAAAAACGCCTCACCGACTTTGCTGATGCCGTGCAAAAAGGCGCCATTGCTGAAATCACCCTCACCATTGCGGATCTGAATAACATCATCAGCATCGCCCCAGACACAGGCTACGGCAGCTACGCAGATCTGGTGCGCCTGGAGTCCACCATCCCTGAAAAAGACGCTATTGTCGGTCAAGTTTGCTTGCCCATGAATCGCCTCAAATTTTGGGAGGGTAAAAAGCGCTACCTGATCGGTGAACTGACCTATTACATCCATGTGCATGAAGAAGGCGTGGACGCCAAAGTCGTGGACGTTCAAATCCCCGGCAAAGACGTACCAGATGGGTTTGTCAATGGCATGGAAATGTGGCCTTGGGTAGCCCCGTACCGCAAGGTGGAACCCATTGGAACCATCCTCAAAGCCATTCGGAGTGCCAAAGTCACCCCAGAAGGGGTCATTTTAAGTACCGTCGCCCCTCAATCGAAGGAAGCAGGCAAGTGACCTTGAAAGGTCCCTTCCGCTGACTCGTTTCCATGGGTCATGAAGCGCACCGCCTTCCTTTTCACCCTCGCCTCCGCCC
>JAOZVT010000031.1 GCA_025869455.1 Prosthecobacter sp. | reverse complement strand
CTGCAGCCACAGTTCCAGCTCCTTGGTTTCTTTGAAAATACGGATGAAGGCTGGATCTCCGAGCTGCGCGCCTTTCTTGGCTAATTCCTGAGTCAGCAGCGGTAGCAGCCGTGCTTGCACATCTTTCACCCGTTCCTCAGCGGTGAGGGATCTCCATGTTTCAGGGGCAGGCGAGGCGGAATATGGCAGGGACAACTTCACGGGATCAGAAGAAAGAGTGGCCAAATTTGGCAGACTTAGCTCAGCGCTACAACTCTGGCAGTCGGAAAACCCTTTTCGGGCTCCTAGCAGGGCCAGGCAGGCCCCTAAAGAGAGCAGTAGCCAAAAGGTGGATTTCATGGGTTATGAGGCGCAATCAAACAGTGGGGCGGCTTCAGCAAATGAAGGCTCGTCTCTATATAGATAGCGAAAACGCCGAATTTGATCAAACCGGACGCACTTTTCGTACGGTTTCCCCTGGTCTCCAGCAACCTTCCGTGGTGATGATCTTCGGATTTTCGGGAACACCGCGTTCATTGAGTTGCTCCTGAGCCACCAGTAGATCCACCGCAGCGGCACCCAGCACATCCGCTTGCTGATCCACCCCTGTGATTTCTGGGCGATCTGCCCGCCAGCCTAACGTCACCAGCCCCATATCTTCGGGGACACGCCTGTTTTCTAGCCAATCACGCAGAAGATACCCACCCTCAATGATGACCTCCGGCTTGGCGCGGTCTAACCAATGATGAAAATCCTGACGCGATGCTTCCCGGCGTAGGCATAGCAAATCCGTGGCTTGCTTCATGGGCAGTGGATGATGGGCCAGAAAGCTGGCCGACCACGCACTGAACATCCGTGCATTGATGACGCTGCCTCCGTAATAGCCGATCCGTTTGTAACCCAGCTTCTTGAGCTGGCGCATGGCTGTCATCATGCCCAGGTAATGATGATGATGCACGCGATGCAGCGCTGGCCGTGCATAACCTAGGCCGATCACAACACTGCTGAAGTTTTCCCAGCGCATGGAGACATGGCCACGACTGCGGGAGATCAGGGGAGAGAGAATGAACCCCGTGATGCCACGCGCCTCCAGGATATTGGATAGCCTCTGTCCCGTCATGCCTCGCGTAGCCAGGTGAAATTCATCCAGTTGGAAACCCAGATGATCCGCCCTTTGCCGCGCCCCATGTACCAACTGCTGTGACCAGGAAGACATCTCGATCTCCTGTGGATCCCGCTCTGCCCAGATGAAAGCCAGGGTGCGTGGGGCTTGGGTGCGTCGTTTCTGGCGCATGTGCGCCATCAGCTTGGAAATCTCTGGGTCTGGCCGATAGCCCATGGCCACCGCCGTTTCTTGAATGCGCGTCCGCAGCGCCTCCTGCACGTAGGCCTCTCCACGCAAAGCCCGTGACACCGTCATTTTTGAGATGCCGAGTCGCTCTGCAATGTCTTGGAGGGTTGGGGGGCTCACGTTTTGGGATTGAGTATGGGGCAGGGGAGGATGGCTGCAAGATCATCTCATTCTAGGTGGTGAGTGCTTGAGAAGTACTGCTAGCTGGTTATGGGGAGTGGCAGCGGGTCCAAAGTCCGCACCCTCCACACCATGATCCGTCTGCTGCTCCTCCTGACCATCCCTCTGTACATCCTCGATCAGTGGTCAAAGCTATGGATCGTGAAGCATTTTGAATTGCACGGTGCCGAACAGGAGGTCATCTCCGGCACTTTTTGGCTGCATCACACCGCCAACACTGGCGTGGCCTTTGGTTTGTTCAACGGTACCGAATATGCAAATTACGCTTTTGGGGCCATTTCTCTCAGTGCGCTGACCTTCATCATCTGGATGTATCGCAAAGGGGCTTTCCCTGGCATTCTCAGCCGCACCTCAGTGGCACTGCTGGTCGCAGGCATCTTCGGGAACCTCACAGATCGCCTCCTCCATGGCTACGTGGTGGATTTTCTCCGTTTTGATTTCGGCTTTCCGCCTTTTAACCCTTGGCCCTCCTTCAATGTTGCCGACTCCTGTGTGGTCGTCGCCGCCATTTTGCTGGCCATTGCGTCCTTCACTGAAAATCAGCCCGTAGCGAAGCCCAAAGCCTGATCGAGACCTAGCCATTGCAGTGGGTATCATAATTGATACCGCCCAGCCCGCCCGTCTCCGGCGGGCTTTTTTGTGC
>JAOZVT010000030.1 GCA_025869455.1 Prosthecobacter sp. | reverse complement strand
CCTATCCCTCTCTGCAATCCCCGCTTGCCTTTTACCAATGATGTGCTACTGTAAACCTGTTCTGAATTTGATACAACGCTTGCTTTCAAATGCTTCCGTATCAGAATCGTAACACGTTGAATGCCAATGCTCTAGTTTGAGGTGCTAGGAATCTCGTAGGGGTCGCCACCTTAACTAGGTGGTCGGGATTCAAAGAGAGCTTCAAGCAAAGCTCCTCAATAGAAGCTCCCACAAGCGTTCAAGCTCTCTCCCTCTCTGGCTGATATTATCACTCGATGTTTGGTATAACTAAAAGTGCTTCAAAATAAGAGGCCTGAGGTTCTTCCTGAACTCCATCTTTTAGCAGAAGATTTTTTCAATCCATCAAGGCTCTTCGCCAAGATAAGCAGCCAAATGTTTTCTCAGTTCAGATCTGGCTCTGAAGAGAAGGCTTTTAACAGCAGGCAGAGACATCTGAAGGATCTCGCAAATCTGCTCATAAGGCAGCTCTTCATGCCGCCGCAAAACGACCGCCAGCCGTTGCTTTTCTGGCAGGGCGGAAATGGCTTTATCCAAGGCCTGCTCTAATTCTTCCTGCTGCGTGATTTGATCTGCCGCTGGGGCTGTGTGATCAGCAAACTGTTGCGGGGCATGATCGTCATCATCCTGCTCTAGGGGAACTTCTCTCCGGCGGGAGCGGCGTCGGGTCTCATTAAAAACCAGATTCCGTAAAATGGTGAACAGCCAGGTGGTGAATTTGGCAGTGGCTTCGTAGCGTGGGGCACTTTTCCAAACTCTCAGGAAGACCTGCTGAGCGATGTCATGCGCATCTTCGGTGTTGCCTAGCATTCGCGTGGCCGTGCCGATGACCATGTTTTGATGCAAATCGACCAGCTTTTCAAAGGCGCGAACATCGCCTTCCTTCACGCGCAGCATCAACCGTACATTTTCTTCATCTTCAGAAAATGCATTCTCAGCCGTCGCTTCAGCGGCGGGTAGGGGAGATGAGGTGGGCCAGTCCGGATCCGGCATGACAAGGGTGGGCAACAGGCTCACGACGCTAAAGGCGGTCATGACTGCTATCAACCTCGCTCAGCGCCATTGGTTGCAGAATTGTCTTTATGGACACCATTGCATCTCAGGGGAGTTTGCGCTTTATGGGGGGTTGTGACCTTCCGCCATCCTAAACACGACGTCTTTATCCCCGATCAAACCGACCCTTGGACATCCCTGCGTCGGGTGACCCACCTGGGCATTGTTTCTCACCAGGACGATCTGGAGATCGCCGCCTACCACGGCATCACCGAGTGTTTTCATAGCGGGGATAAGTGGTTTGGTGGCGTGGTGGTCACCGATGGTTCTGGCAGCCCACGCAAGGGGCCTTATGCGGAATACACAGATGAAGAGATGCAGAATGTGCGCCTTATCGAACAGCGCAAAGCTGCCTTTGTGGGTGAGTACAGCTTCATGGCCCAGCTCGGTTACCCGAGTGAAGAAGTCAAAATGCCGCGCTATGAGCCGATCATTGAAGATCTGAAATTCATTTTGGAGCACTCTCAGCCGCAGATCCTCTACGTGCACAATCCCTGCGACCGCCATGATACCCACGTGGCTACCTTTTTGCGTTGTTTAGAGGCCATCCGCGCACTGCCTGTCGAAATGCGGCCCAAAAAAGTCTATGGCTGCGAAGTCTGGCGGAAGCTGGATTGGCTGCTGCATGAGGACAAAGCCAGGCTGTGGGTGGATAAGTCTCCTCATCTTCTGCGCCCACTTCTGGGGGTGTTTGATAGCCAGATCAGTGGCGGTAAGCGTTATGACTTGGCGGAAGAGGGGCTGCGTCATGCCAATGCCACCTATTTTGATTCACACACCACGGACAACACCAGCCTATTGACCTTTGCGATGGATTTGACGCCTCTGGTGGAGGATGACCAAATTGATGTGCAGGAATACACGTTGAATTATGTGCGGCGGCTGGAGGCCGATGTGGCCCAAAGGATGAAGAAGTTTATTTAATGCGCTTTTTCTCGGTCTTTTCCGCCTTGTCAGAAGAAATGGCATTGACGCAAAAGCCGCGTCCCCGCTAAATATATAAATCTGAAATATTTGCAGTTTCACTCTTCATCATGAGCGAATCCGAAAACACGCCCACTCCGCCACCGCCGAGTACCCCAAAGACC
>JAOZVT010000029.1 GCA_025869455.1 Prosthecobacter sp. | reverse complement strand
AAATCTCAACTTTAGGATAAACATGCACTCCATGGCCAATGTGGGCTCCAAAACATCGCAAGAGCCAAGACCGCCAAAAATGCAATGGGGTCGGGCTAAATCTTCCGAGAAGCCCCCAGACAATCCACCAAGCTACACGAGCCAATCTATTTCGTAGGCTAAACGATGATCCCGAACGTGTGTCTAAGTTAATTTTCATCGTTTAACGACAGTTTAAAGAGATCTAGCTAAAGCGAGGTTTATCAATAGCGGTTTCACCAACGCGCACACGCGGTTATATCCCTCGACTTGGGAAGATGAGTCGAGTGCTACGCCGCGCTAAAAACCCCTTGCTGCGCCGTGTTTTCCTAGTGAACGACTGATTTATAGTGATGACAGAAATTGAGTGCTGGCGCATTGGCAAGTTCAATTCTTGTGCGAAGTGCCGCTAACACCTGCTTCATAGCTGAGTTACTCGACTTTAGTTTCAGCGATTAATCGGCGCCTCTCAGCAAACAGCAAGTCCCTGATTTCGCATCTGATGAAACCATTCCACATAACGGGGAATTCCATGCCCGATTATTGTGCGGGGATGAAAGTTCAAATATCGCGTAGCCTTCGTGACATCTGCGGAAGTTATCGGTACATCACCGGGCTGATCAGGCAGTTGATTAATGACAGCCGTCTTTCCAAGAGCATCCTCTATAGCTTCGATCAATTCATTGAGTGTCACAGTTTGCGAACCTCCTAGATTAAAAATGTCGAATCCCTGCCTTTCGCAATGCCCTAGTGCGCCAATTATCCCGTCCACCACATCCTCAATAAAGGTATAATTTCGTAAGGTGTCCCCTGTGCCAAATTTATCAATGGCCTTACCATCTTCAATAAGACGTGTGAATTTTGAAATGGCCAAATCGGGACGCTGACGCGGGCCATAGACAGTAAAAAAACGCAAGCACACAGCTTTGATTCCATATAGATGGCTATAGTTTGAACACATCTGCTCTCCCGCCATTTTTGTCATGGCATAGGGACTGACGGTTTGTAGAATCGGATCTTCCTCACTGAAAGGGATTTTTTTATTAACTCCGTAAACTGATGAACTGCTGGCAAAAATAAACTGCTTGCAGCCAGTGCGGCGGGCTCCCTCCAGTAGATGAAAGGTTCCTTTGATATTGGTGTCAATGTAGAGTTCCGGCTGCTCAATCGAAGGTCGCACCCCCGCTCTGGCCGCCAGGTGGATGACTGCATCAAAATTACCTTCTTCAAAGGTATTTAAGACAACGTTGGCATCTGTCAGATCCCCTTCCCGAATAGTGATCTTCCTTTCAACCGCCAAAAGATTGGCCCGCTTGATCGCGGGGTTGTAATAATCATTGAAACTGTCAAATATCGTCACTTCATGCTGACCAACTGACAGCAATCGTTCGACGGTGTGCGACCCAATGAATCCGGCACCGCCGGTGACAAGTATTTTCATTAAAATTTAAAAAATTTCAAGAATTGGTTGATCTTCGAATATCCTCTTACCCAAGTTTATTGGGATGCTAGCTCTTCAAACTGAGTTACGACATGTTCCAGTTGATAGCGATCTCTGACGAGTAAACGTGCTTTCACGCTCATGGTAGCAAGAGTATTTTTTTCTAGAATCTGGCATAATCCTTCCCGAAGTGCATTTTCTTCAGCGGGCACTTCTAGCCCTGCCCCATATTCAACTATAGATGGAAAATTGCAGCCAGGAGTCACTAGCGCAGGGATGCCCCACGAGAGTGCTTCAACAACAGCATTCGGAAATCCCTCGCTAAGCGAAGGCAGCACAAAACAATCGGCAATCGACAAACAGGCGGTCTTGATGTTGCCCTCGACCTCACCTACAAAAAAAACACCTTGATCTCCTGCGAGTGCGCTGAGAGCTTCGACTTCTGACTGAAATGTTGAATTATAGAATGATCCGGCTACCAGAAGTTTCCACTCAGGGTGCGATACTCTAAAAGAGGCAAAAGCAGGTAATAATAAATGTAAACCCTTTTTGGGATGGATACGACCTAAGTAGAGCAACACTTTTTCATGCTCGTTTAAATGGATGCCCAGTTTCTGTGCTGCTTCTGATCGTTTTATACGATCTTCTTCTTTAGGCTTAAGGACTCCGTTAGGAATCACATCAATGGATGTAGTAAAACC
>JAOZVT010000028.1 GCA_025869455.1 Prosthecobacter sp. | reverse complement strand
TGCCCAGCGTGAACTGGAAAAGATGCAGGAAGATTTCAAAGAGAAGACGGCCAAACGCTTCACGGACGAGATGAAGCAGGTGCGCCAGCAAGCACGCCAAGTCGCCGAAAAGCAGAAGCAAATCAGCGAGGCATTGGAGAACCAAAAGACCAGTCCACCCAGCAGTGACACCAGCAATGCTTTGGAAAAAATGCTCAGCGGAACCCAAGTGTCACGGCAGATCGAAGAGCAGGCCGAGAAAGTAAACGAATTGCTCGAAAACATGCGCCGCATCAGTGAACAGGCCGAAGGCAACAACCCGCTGCTGCATCGCCGACTTTATGAAGCCGTGCGTGATGCCCAGACAGGTGGCCTTGAAGAGAATCTGGAAGAAGCCCGCCTACAATCTCGCTACGGTAACCGAGCTGAAGCTCAGGATGCCGAACGCAAAGCCACCACCTCCGTGGAGCAATTGCAGAAAGGCGTGGAGAAAGCCGCCGAGAGTGTACTTGGCAGCGAAACCGAAGCCCTTCGCATGGCCCGCGCCGAATTAGATAAACTCATCGAAGAAGTGACCGCCGAAGGTAAAAGCCAAGAAGGTAAAGCCGAAGGAAACGGCCAGGAGGGGAGCGCGGACACTCCTGTCCGCAACGAAAGCTCACAAGCCTCCAATTCACCCCAAAATCCCGACGGCCCACAAACAGCCCAGAAAGGCCAAGAAGGCAAAGCCGAAGGAAACGGCCAAGAGGGGAGCGCGGACACTCCTGTCCGCAACGATGGCTCTCAAGCTTCCACTTCACCCCAAAACGCTCAACAGGCCCAAGAGAGCAAACCCGGCCAAGGCGAAAAATCGGGTGAAGGCTCGCCTAACCAAATGGCTCAAAACGGAGAAGGCCAAGGAACCCCATCCCAGATGATACAGAACTCCCCCGAAGGTTCTGAAGGCCAGGGGGGCGAAAAAACTGGCGAAGGTCAGGGGACGGGACAAAGCAGTCAAGGCCAACCCTCCAATCGCCCCAGCCAAGGATCACCTCAGATGGCTGGTGGATCACAAGGCGGGGGTGGTGGTGGCAGCAACAGCGGTGGCGATGACCGTCAGCGTGGATTGCCGAATGCGGAGGCTGGCTTATTCTTCGATGAAGGGGCTGAGCAAGCGGATCGCAGTCCGTTGACCGGGGCTGGTTACGGGGAGTGGACCGACCGTCTGCGCAATGTGGAGGAACTTTTAAACCAACCTGAACTGCGCAATGAAGCGTCCAAGGTGCTCGACAATGCACGTGCGCTACGCATTGACCATGAGCGAAACGATGTAGCCCCCCAGGCTGAGAATTTGCAAATGCGGATCACTCAGCCCTTGGTGGAACTGCGGGATCGCGTTGCTGAAGAATTGGCCAAACGAAACACCAACAATCCCATGGTCCCTGTGGATCGCGATCCTGTGCCACCTGCTTTCCGCGAATTGGTGAAACGATATTATAAGGAGTTAGGCAATGGCAATTAACCGCATGGCCACACTACCCGCCTTCTTTGATCATGAATTCCCATTCACGGTGCAAATGCCGTGTCAGCGCCAGGGGGCGCACGCGTCTCGCGTGCAGTGTTCTGCGTCCTCGCGGAACACCGTTTTAACATCTCGCTTTGCCGACCTCGTTCGTCGCCTCATCCATCCGGCATGACCGAACTGACCTTCCAGCATCCAGAGCGTCTATGGCTCACGGCACTCATCATCCTAGTGGCTCTAGGTTTGTTGATCTACGGTTACAAAAAATCACCCTTGCGCGGGGCTTCCCGTTGGGTCGCCTTGGTTTGTAAAGCCGCAGCTTGGGCCATTTTAGCCCTTTGCTTAACGGACCCCGTATGGTCGAGAAGACTTCCTAAAACGGGCGAAAATGAAGTCATCGTTGTCGCTGACAACAGCGCTTCCTTAAACATTTCAGAAACTCCAGGATCGCCGACTCGCGCTGAGCAAATGGGCGAAGCTCTCGGCAAATCTTCTTCGGCTCCACCTTCTTGGCTGGAAGAGTTGGGTCAGCTATTTCGGGTGAAAACCGAACTGGCGGACGAGCGACTGCAAAGCGTCACGGACTTTTCCAAACTCAATTTTCAAGGCACAAAATCCGAGCTGAATCGAGCGCTTGGCACCTTGCGCAAT
>JAOZVT010000027.1 GCA_025869455.1 Prosthecobacter sp. | reverse complement strand
TGCGTGGAAACAGACGAAGCAAGGAGGTCTGGTGTTGGTCCTTTGCGCCCTTCTTCCCGTCGTCGGCTGGGCCGTTTTATTACCCCTGATGGCTATTCTCGGCTGGGGCATCGTATTGCGGTCCTGGTTTGTCAAAGTGCCGGAACCCGCAGCAGCACCGCCCCTCTCCACCTCGCTGGAATCACCCCTCGCCTGAGGTTTACTCTTATGAAATGGGGCCGACGAGATCTTCTAAAATCTGCCGCTTGGGGCGGCAGTGCCCTTGCACTCACAGGTTGTGAGCGCGTCACCACGGCCATTAACCGTCAATGGTTAGGCGAAGCCGTACCTGCGCGACTTACCGTGTCCGAGAGTGCAGAGATTGATCCTGAATTTCATCTCCTCTCACGCGCTGCTTTTGGCCCTTGGCCTGGAGATCTACAGCGCGTCAAGGCCATGGGCAGGGAAGCCTGGATCGAAGAGCAACTGAAGCCCGACTCCCTTTCCGATACGGCTTGTGACCTCAGAGCTGAACGCTTTGAATCCATCTACTTCAGCGCAGGAAACGCCTATGAATTTCGCAAACCCGTTTTGCGTGAAGAATTGACCCGCCATTCTCTGCTGCGTGCCATTTACAGCCGCCGACAATTGTTTGAAGTGATGGTCGAATTTTGGACGGATCACCTCAACATTGATCTGGAAAAAGGGGACTGCATCTACCTCAAGCCCAGCGATGACCGTGATGTCATTCGCAAACATGCCTTGGGTAATTTTCACGACCTGATTCGAGCCTCCGCCACCTCTCCAGCGATGCTGGTTTATTTGGATGGTAAGACCAATAAGGTGCGCAAGGAGACTAAAGATCAGCCTAACGAAAACTATGCTCGTGAACTGATGGAGCTGCACACCATGGGTGTACACGGAGGCTACACTCAAGAGGATGTGCGCGAAGCGGCCCGCTGCCTGAGCGGATGGACCTTTGATACCAAGCGTTTTTTTGCCATGAACCAAGGGGAATCCTTTTTCCGTCCTGACTGGCACGATAATGGAGAAAAAAAAGTGCTCGGGCATCTCATACCTGCCGGAGGTGGTGAACAAGATCTGAGTCGGCTCGTGGACATCGTTTGCACTCATCCAAGCACAGCCCAATACATCGCGCTCAAACTCTGCCGACGTTTTGTCAGCTACACTCCACCCGAGAGTCTTCTCAAACAGGTCAGTGAAGAGGTTACACGAACCCAAGGAGACATTCCTAGCCTGTTGCGGATCATCTTGAACTCCGAGGAATTCCTGGCCAGTCGTGGAGAACTCCTGAAAAGACCTTTCAAATTCATGGTCTCCGCCATGCGTGCCGTCGGCGCTGACACACAAGCCGAAAAAGGCATCTTAGAACCTCTTCAACGCATGGGACATGGTCTATTCCAATATCCCACACCCGATGGTTATCCCGACGAAGAGCTCCCCTGGATGGGCACACTGATGTGGCGCTGGAACTTTGCTCTAGGACTTGCCGGAAACAAACAACCTGGTGTGCAAGTGGACCTGCGTCCTTTAGGCCAAGCTCTGCAAGGGACTAACAAACAACCTGACATTGCCAAATGGTTCGCCCATTTCACTGGCCGTGCTCCATCCAAACCCGAGTTGAATGCCTTAGCTGAAATCGCCGAGGATTCCCCAGAACCCGTCGCCGGTCTCATCATGGCCAGTCCAGCTTTTCAGAGGTGCTAATCTCATGTCATCCCTCACACGTCGCGCCCTGCTTTCGAAGCTCGCTTTTTCCGCGCCCTCAGCCGCTGAAGAGTCCCCAAACCATACACTGATCCATATCTTCTTACGAGGTGGTGCCGACACTCTAAATTTATGGGTGCCTTATGCCGATGATAGTTACTACCGCCTACGCCCAGCCCTGGCCATCAAAGCCCCAGGAGCTGGTAGCGAATGCGCTATCCGTCTCAATGACCGCTACGCGCTTCATCCTGCCATGCTCCCGCTTGAAGCCGCCTTCAAAGAAGGACGTCTAGGAGCCGTGCAATCCGTAGGCGTGGATAACACCAGCGGCTCCCACTTTGAATGCCAAGATCAAATGGAACATGGCGACTCCATGAATGGCATTCCTGCTGGAGGTGGTTGGTTAGGCCGTTATTTACGCCAGCGCACGGGCGATAAACCATCGCCGTTATCTGCCGTTGCCATTGGCACC
>JAOZVT010000026.1 GCA_025869455.1 Prosthecobacter sp. | reverse complement strand
CTTCTCCCCCATGTCTGACCCCATCTATGTCATCGGTCATCGCAATCCGGATACGGATGCCATTTGCGCGGCCATTGGTTATGCTGCTTACCTGCGCTGTGTGCGTGATGATGAAGTGGTCTCGGCGTGTTGTGGCGAGATCAATGCGCGAACCAACTGGGTGTTAAAATTGGCGGGATCGGCTGCCCCGAAGTTGCTCTTGGATGTTCGCCCCACGGCAGCCATTGTCTGCCGTAAAGAAGTGCTCACCGCTTCGCCCAATGACACCTTTCTTTCGGTTTACCGCAAGATGCTGGAACACAACTTCCGCTCGATCCCAGTCGTGGATGCGGAAATGAAGCTCATTGGCATGCCAACGATCCAGGAAATGGCGCAGCTTTTCCTGCCGAGTGAATCTACTCACAAAGCGGCCAACCGTGAGGTGCGCACCAGCGTGCGTAACATGGGTGTGGCGCTGGGTGGACAGATGATCGGAGATACGAGCAACGCGGATGAAGTCGAAGACCTCATCCTGGTGGTGGCAGCTTCCAGCGTGGAAACTTCACGCGATCGTGCGAAGCAATTTGAACCTAGACAGTTGGTTTTACTGACAGGTGACCGTCCAGAAATTCATGCCATAGCCATGGAAATGGGCGTGCGCTGTCTGGTTGTCACGGGTGGATTCATGCCCCAGGACAGCCTGCTGATACAAGCGAAGGAAAAAGGCATCTGCGTGATTGTGGCCCCGCAGGATACGGCCAGTGCCTCCCAGCTCATTCGATTCTCCCGCCCGATTGGCGAAGCCGCGCATGAGTTTGTTTCCTTCACTTCACGCACACCACTGCGGGAGATCATCCATGTGGTGCAGGACTCTCATCAACCCCTCTTCCCTGTCATTGATGAAGATACCGGAAGACTGGAAGGCGTGTTTTCAAAATCCGATCTCGTGGAAGTACCACGCACGAAACTCGTGCTGGTAGATCACAATGAATTCAGTCAAGCCGTGGCCGGGGCTGATGAAGCGGAGATCATTGAAGTGATCGACCACCACCGTCTGAGTGGCAATCTGCGCACCAAGGAACCCGTGCGCTTCATCAATGAGCCTGTGGGCAGCACCAGCACCATTGTCGGCATCATGTACCGAATGCGCAACCTCACGCCAGATAAGGCCACCGCCATCTGCCTGTGCGCAGGTTTGATTTCTGACACGCTCAATCTGACCAGCCCCACCACGACAAATACGGATCGCGAAATCTTGGAGTGGTTAGCCGCTGTCGGGGGCATTGATGCCGCTCAATTTGTGAAGGACTTCTTCGCGGCAGGCTCCCTGCTGCGAGAGGCTACCCCAGCGCGCGCCATCGAAGGTGACCGCAAAGTTTTCGAGGAAAATGGCTGGCGCATCAGCATCAGCCAGATCGAAGAAATGGGCCTGGACGAGTTCTGGAAAAAACAAACCGAACTGCATGGTGCCCTGGTAGCCCTGTGTTCTGCGCACAGCCTGCACTTCGCCTGCCTCATGGTCACCGACATCACAGCGCATCACAGTGTGCTCTTGGTCGCCGGAGATGATCGTGTGGAGACAGCCATTGACGTGGACTATCACAAACGTAGTGACCAAATCTATGACATGCCTGGCGTGGTGAGCCGGAAGAAGCAACTCTTCCCCTACCTGAGCACTCTGGTGAGCAAACTCACACCTCCGTGAGGGGGGGCACATAGATATCGAATTAGCCTTCCCAAAGGAGCCTACAATCAGTTTGTTAACTATTTATCAAATATAACTGTTATGACGGACTATGATTTCAAACAATTAAATGATAAGGAATTTGAAATATTATGTTCGGATATATTAAGCATAGTAGAAGGACGGCGATTTGAGAGATTCAAACCGGGTAAAGACGCAGGAGTTGACGGACGCTTCTACATCACTTCAGATAAAGAAGTAATTCTTCAGTGCAAGCATTGGGCAAATACACCGATAACCGCATTAATCAAAGGGTTTGAAAATACAGAACAGCCCAAGATCACCAAACTTAACCCTCACAAATACATAATTGCTGTATCAAACCCGCTTTCACGCGCTGACAAAGACAAAATATTTAATATATTCAAGCCATACATTTCCTCCAAAAGTGACATCTACGGTAGAGAAGTATCCGTCAAACGAAGCCCCTTCCCTCGGATCTTGACAGGCCCGGCTAAACT
>JAOZVT010000025.1 GCA_025869455.1 Prosthecobacter sp. | reverse complement strand
CCATGTGGCAAATCGTGGCCGCGCGTTGAGCAATTTCCGCCGGAGCCGCAGTTCGCTCCCGAGAAATCATGGCATCAATGAAATTGCGGTGATGATGCTTGGACACATACAGTCGTGTGTCGCTCGCCTTCATCTTGATTCGCAAGATATCCAGGGAACTGGCCTTCAGCGTCTCCGCCTCTGTGAAAATCCAGCCTTCGCTGCCAATGAATTTTGTACCATGAGTGGCGGCGTCCTTCGTGCTAAACATCGAAAGCTTCAGCCCATTGGCGTAACGATACTCAATGCGAAACTCCTCCGGTGCATCGTAGAGACTCTCCGTGCGGCGTTTGACCTCAAACGCCTCCACCTCAGTAGGCGTAGTATCGTCCATGCCTGCCCCCCACTGCGCCACATCCACAAAGTGCGCGCCCCAGTCCGTGATGTAGCCCGGAGCATACTCATCAATCCAGCGGAAGTTAAAATGACAACGCGCCTCCGTGTAAGGACGCTCAGCAGCACTGCCCAGCCACATGGCATAATCCAGATGCGGCGGCACCTCCTGGGGACCTTCCAGCCCAGTGTAACCTCCACGGATGGCAAAAGTCCCTGGCACCCCCACCTGAATTTCTTTGAGTTCACCGATGTAGCCATTGCGCACCAGCTCGCATGCCATGCGCACCTTCAGCCCAGAGCGTCTCCAGGTGCCGCATTGCAGTACCCGTTTATTCTCCGCTACCGCACGGCAGATGGCCCGCCCTTCCACAATGCTAGCGCCCAGGGGCTTTTCAGAAAATAGATCCTTGCCCGCCTTCGCCGCCTCCACCGCCACATTCGCATGCCAATGGTCCGGCGTGGCATTCATCACCGCATCCACATCGTTACGCGCCAGCACATCCCTAAAGTCGTTGTAGCAATCCGCAGGCGTCAGCTTGGCCAAGTTCATGGCACGTTCCCGGTGCTTACCATCCACATCGCAGATGGCCACCACCTGCACTCGTTCATCCGCCAAGAAGGCTTTCAAATTGCTCGTTCCCTGCCCACCCACACCGATGCAGGCCAGGCGGATCTTCGAATTCGGCGACACCGCGCCCGCCCGGCCTAGAACGGCGGCAGGTAGGATGAGTGGCGCAGCTGACTTGAGAAATTGACGGCGAGAGGAAGAGAACGTTCCAGACATGAAACAGAAACGCTGCTGGCGACTCAATTTCATCAGAGCTTGTGAGTCACGGTTTCCTTCTTACCCCTGACTCATGCCCACTGACCACCGCGACTGGTACGATACACCGCTTTATTACGACATCATCTTTGATGCGGACACCCCACGCGAAGCGACCTTTCTAGAAAACGTCTGGGCCAGCTATGGCACGAAAAGCCGCACTCGCCGTCTTTTAGAACCCGCCTGCGGCAGTGGCCGACTCATCACCGAAATGGCACGTCGTGGCTGGAATGTATCGGGTTTCGACGGCAATCAGCGCATGCTCGACTTCGCTAAGGAACGCTTGCGTCAAGAAGGCATGAAAGCGCGACTCTGGGCCGATTGGATGCAAAGCTTCACCGCCCCAAAAACGGCTCACTACGATTTAGCTCATTGCATGGTCAGCACCTTCAAATACCTGCTCACCGAAGCCGATGCCACAGCCTGCCTCCAACGCGTGGCTGACAGCCTCAAACCCGGTGGCGTTTTTGCCCTAGGTCTGCATTTGAGTGACTATGCTAGCGGTCAGGAAGCCCATGAACGCTGGGTAGCTAAACGGGAAGATATCGAAGTCGTCTGTAACACGCATACGTGGCCAGCCAATGCTAAAACACGGCTGGAAGAAATGCGTACGCGCTTGAAGATCACCCATGCGGGACGCAGCCACATGCAAGAGACTCGCTGGAATTTCCGCACCTACGATGCGCGACAAATGAAAACCTTGTTACGCCGAGTACCAGACCTCTCGCTGGTGGCCAGTTATGACTTCACTCATGATATGGAATCGCCGCGTGAATTGGACGACAGTTATGCGGACATCGTGCTGATTCTCGTTCGGAACTGAACAAAAAAGTAAAATAGAGCGTTAAATTTCGGCGGCTTCAGGAAATCATTCTTGAACGCCAACCATGTCACCCACCGAAATCGAACAGCATCAGCGCTTCCTGCGTGCCTTAACCGCGCATGAACCAGCCGTACGCGCTTTCATTCGGCGTCTCGTTCCATCACGCTCAGATGCG
>JAOZVT010000024.1 GCA_025869455.1 Prosthecobacter sp. | reverse complement strand
ATCATCCATTCGGGAGGGCGTTTGTTTCCAAGTGCCTGTGGCATTTTTCTGGCCCATGCAGCCGACTGTGAAGTCACCCACTGTGACATTGGAGATCTATTTTATTCGGGCATCAGTGCCGGCTGGGTGTGGGGTTACAAGCACAGCCCATCCAAACGGAATCGCTTCGACTACAATCACATCCACCACCTCGGCTGGGGTGTGCTGAGTGACATGGGTGGTTTTTATGGCTTGGGGCGTAGTGAAGGCACCACGGTTAGTCACAACCATGTCAATGATGTCGGCAGTTATCGTTATGGTGGCTGGGGACTTTATACTGATGAAGGCAGCACAGGCATCACCCTGACGCATAACGTGGTGCATGACACCAGCGAGTCCACCTTTCACCAGCACTACGGCAAGTGGAATCAAATCAGCCACAACGTCTTTGCCTTTGGTCGCAAAGCCCAGATTCAGCGCACGCGTCCTGAAAAACACACCTCGTTTGCCTATGAGAACAACATCATCATTTATGACACCCCCACGCTGCTAAGTGGCACTTGGTACAACTGGGAAGTCGGTACCTATGAAATGCGCAACAACGTCTATTGGAATAATGCAGGTCTGCCAGTGCAGTTTCATGACACCGATTTGGCGGGTTGGCAAAAAAGGACGGGGCATGATGAAGGTAGCTTGGTGGTTGATCCCATGTTTGTGGATGCGGCCAAACGCGATTTCCGCCTGAAGCCTGAGAGTCCTGCTTTGAAGCTGGGTTTCCTTCCGAGTGATGTCAATGAGGCTGGGGTGCGTGGCATCGATGATTGGCGGAAATTGGCGACTTCACTGAGCTTTCCCCATTTCTGGGATCAATCCACGCCTTGGCCGCAGCCGCCTTTCAGCATTGATGAAGACTTTGATCACATGGGCCTCAGTTTTCCCATCCTTCCACGTCAGGAAATCCATTGGCAAAATAAGGGTGATAGCATCTACGTGGTGGATGATCAGGCCTTCAGTGGTAAGCGCAGTCTCAAGATTACCGATGCTCCAGATCTGGACCCGACTTGGGACCCGCATCTGGTTATAAAGCCCGGCTTTACCAGCGGTACTGTCACGGTGGCGTTTCAAGTGCGCATGGAAAAAGGAGCCAAGTTCTTTCTGGATTGGCGTGGCTCAGGGAATAAATACCAAACAGGTCCCAGCCTATCTTTTGAAAGTGGCCACATCACTCAGCGGGGGGCTAAGCAGCAGATCAAGTTTCCCGCAGACACCTGGGCCAAGATCGAAATGACCGCCATCCTGGGTGAAAAACCTCCAGGAAAATGGACTCTGAAAGTCACGCTCCAAGGTCAACCCACGCAGGAATTCAAAGATCTTCCCTGTGAAGCTGAATGGAACGAACTCGCTTGGCTGGGTTTCGTCAGTACGGCTAAAGAGAAGGTGGCCTTCTGGTTGGATGATCTCAAAGTACTGCGCAAGGACTGAGGATAGATCGTTCGACGATGAAGCGGCTAAACACACGGAATGCTTTTAGGAACAAGTCATCTGAATTCCATTGTCGAAGGTCTTTTGTGACAGTGCAGCTACAATCCAGTCGCTTTCAGTGATCTTTTCTTGGCGACATTTCCGCATGGGGTGGCAATCTCCGCAGATTCATTCCCATGCCTGCCCCGATTGCTCCCGACCCTGACGCCCTTGACAAGATGAAACGCCTGCCCACTCGGGCTTGGGTATCCATCGCATTGGTGCTGGGGACAACCATGCTCAATGCCTTCAATGACAACCTTTTGAAGATGATGCTGGTGGGGCTGGCTCCCAAGGTGGCAGCAGGGGCACTGGGACAAAATATTGGGGTTTGGTTGGGGGCGATGATCCTGCTGCCCTTCATCCTATTTGCCCCTCTTTCCGGCTTTTTTGCAGACCGATATTCGAAGCGGTCCGTGATCTTGGCCATGCTCACGGCACAGTCCTTGATTTTGCTAATGGCGGGTCTGTGTTTCCATCTCGCCTTGGGGGAGTTGAGCATCATCTTGGCTCTGGGAGCTTTTTTCCTTTTGGCCGTTCAATCCACCTTTTACAGCCCTGGGAAGATGGGGATCTTAAAGGAGATCGCAGGCTCCCGTCGTTTGGGGCTTGTGGTGGGCTGGTTGCAAATGGTGACCATGATCGGTATTTTGGCTGGGCTTGG
>JAOZVT010000023.1 GCA_025869455.1 Prosthecobacter sp. | reverse complement strand
TAAGGATAATGAAGCTGGACCTTCTCGCGGAATATCCGCCAGGGGCGGCGGTGGACCGTTTCGGCGCGGCGGTAGCGTCGTTGTATTGCTGCCGGGCATGGAAGCCGCAAATGGGCTGGCAGGCTGTTGTTGTTGGCTGGTCCCGAAGGGTGAAGCTACGTGTACCGCATCAGCTGTCGCTGCCTGCTGAGCACTGGCGATCAAACGTGGCAACTTCGATGCAGGCAAGGGCACCATACGTGGGTCTTGCGGTGAAACAGGCGTCTGAAAAAGAGCCGGACAAACACGATAGATTTCAAAAATCGGCAAGGCCGCCTGGCCACTGCGTAAGGCAGCATCCAGAATCTGTCCCGAAATAGCTATCGGCTGGTCGGGCGAAAGAGCATTGGTCCGCACCATCTCAGGCGGTAATTGCGGCAAGACATCTCCCACCGTTAACGGTGCATGCGTAGGCGCAGCATTTTGCGCAGCAAAAGGTGAAACCTGCACTGGCGTGGCCTGCATGGACTCCCCTGACACGGTCCTAAACAATGGACTACCTGCACCAAAAGGTGAGGAACCATTGAGAGGTGGTGCTTGTATATTATGCATGGGCTGCGCACTGCTCATCCCGTTCTCAAACGTGCCAGAGGTGTATTCTGAACCAGACATGCCTACCTCACCCTGACCGTTTTGGTCAGCAGACGGTTGGAACATGCTGCGAAACGAGAAACCCATCGGAAGCGAGAATTGTGTAAATAGCTATAATCGCGAGAAATACTCCAGCTGACTGTTTTTTAACATAACGCTCCTGGATTCGAGACGCTATTCGAACAACATAATTATCAACACCTCTTAAGTCCAGGCTTTTCCTTTGCAAGAAACTCTTTCATTTCAACGTCCTGAGGGGCCAATTAGGCTATTTTCAACGCATATTGCACGATCTCAAAAAACACTGCTCTTACGGATAGCAATCGCTGATTGCGGTTGGCATAGCGCTGGCTAAAATTGAATCAATGTCCAGTCTCACCTCTGAGCCCCACATCGAAGCGGCAACCATTGAAGATATGCCTCAGCTCGTTGAGCTGTTGCTAGCCCTATTCAGTGAAGAGGCAGATTTCCGCCCTGATAAAAATAAACAAGAGCATGGCTTACGCCTCATTTTAGAACAGCCCAACCGAGGCCGTATTTTTGTTCTCAGGACAGATCACATGGTCATCGGCATGGTTAACCTGCTGTTCACCATCAGTACAGCAGAAGGGGGCCTCGTCATTGTCATGGAAGACGTCATCGTTCATCCACAGCACCGACGTATGGGCTACGGTGGACGGCTGCTTCAGCATGCAATTGAGTTTGCACGAGAAAAACACTTTCGCCGGATCACCTTGCTGACCGACAAGCTCAGCGCAGAATCACAGACCTTTTTTGCCAAACATGGGTTCAGCTTTTCGAGCATGATCCCTATGCGACTTGTGTTTGAGTAAAGCTATCGACTGACTGCGCCCTATTACCTAATTGGGTTTAGCGGGGCAGGAGCAACAAACTCCTTCTTTGGGACGGATTTGCCAAAAAGCCTTAGCAAGACAGGACGGATCTTATCATCTGTATGGCCGAACTTCGTCAATGCTAGACCTGCAAACCGTGCATCATATTCACCCGTGCCAACAATACGAGGCCCCTCGTGTAATGTTGCTTTGAAATAACTCAGATACATTGCTACGTCCCATTTCCAATTGGCCGTAAATGTCAGATAATGAACATTTGTTACAGGCTCTTCCGCAACGATCTCTGTAGCGTAGCCCATTGCCTGGATTTGCTTATCCATCTCAGGCAGTAGGCCCGACATGTGAACTTTGTCATTCTTCACAATGTAAACCTTTTGAATGGCCCGACCATTACCCACTGGAGAAACTCTAGAATGAGTACATTGCGTTAAAAACAAACAGGTAAAGGCAATAATCAAGTTTCTCATGGATGGATAGCTTATTTAAAGAAGCTAACTTTCCAGTCAAGACTTTTGGTAAATTGACGCTACATTCAACGAGCCTCTCCAATGAACCCACTCCACGCCTTCATGATTTACACCAGCAGGCCCAGTGCTGGCGTTTTTGTGGAGCATACTGAAGCGATGGACTGGTTTGTCATTGCCACACTCTGCTGCTTCTTTTTTCTTCTCGGCTGCTTAGCCACAGC
>JAOZVT010000022.1:1920-2202 GCA_025869455.1 Prosthecobacter sp. | reverse complement strand
GCCTAGGCTCATAATCCATCCATTGTCCAGGATTGTTGACATCATCACGGATAGTGAAAATGCTCAATTCTTTGACGGAGTCCTAACTATTACTCTCAACTTATTAGCTAAGCCCTGGCACCTCCTTATTCCAGTGCCGCCAGCTACGGTACTCTTCTAGATCTTTTTGATCCGCCAGTTCAGGCGGGGTGAAGTTAAGGCCATGGCGCACGACCTCACCTTCCGCCTCGTGCAGTTTCTCGAACAGTGCTAGCCTTTCGGCTGATAGATTCATAGACTTCA
>JAOZVT010000022.1:0-1910 GCA_025869455.1 Prosthecobacter sp. | reverse complement strand
TTTCGCGGGCTTCCCGCAGGGCTTCCACGACTAATTTGCCGCGTGATTGTTGATGGGCTAGTTTAACCTCTTCCAGTACTTTTGACAATGGCTCCCCCGCAGATACCCGGCAGACATTGGCCAGAGTGTATCTCCTTCAGCAGATTTGATTCCCCCCTATCGGTTCCATTTCTCATTTGTTGTTAGATCATATTACAAGATACACCCACTCAGTAAACAAGCCGGCACATCTTATCCCTGAATTTGATTGATCACCATCGCTTGCAGCCGCTCATACTGGCGCGCAGAAGGCTCAATCAAAATTAGGTCCACTGGGTGTATGTGGCCAGCAACATCTCGGATGAAGTTTTTCGGCAGTCCATCGCTCGCCACAATGTCCCGGCTTTCATGCAAATAGGCTCCATCGTAGGCCTTCAAAAATCCACGCGCACGCATGCACAAGTCTATTTCTCTCTGCGTAGGGTGCGGTGAGGTATCAGCATAGCCGTCAGCACGGTACCAGGGCTGAGTCGTCACCACACGTGGAGCCGCCTCACCCAGCAGCGTCACTTGGCCAAGCAGACGCACATCATCTTCAAATAATTCGTTAGTCCACGCCAATCTCTGCGCATAGCCCGACAGCCCCAGTGCCTCCGCTCCATACTCACCTGGACGGGTCAGCTTCACCGCCAGCCGCTGATCCTCAACAAACCACACCTCATGCTCGCCACCATGCAGCCAGGGCCGGCAGCCAAGCCAGCTACCCAGTTTTTCATAATCCAACACAGGCAGCTCAGTTCTTTCAGAGACACACTTTTTCAGGTTCATCCCAACTGAAAATTCCAAGTTTTTTCCCCTCACTTCCCCAGCATCGTTGTTTATCATTACCACGCCCCAAGGACACGCATGAGACGGCTGCCCCGCCTGACGCTCAAGCGAGCGCCTCGCGGCAGATGCCTCTACTTGGGCTGATGCTTCTAGCCTTGTTGGTAAATCGCTTATCAAAACAGAATTCATGATTCAAAAGTTACTCTGACGGGGGTAAAACAACCTGAGGATGATTGTTTACCATATTTTGTAAACGATCATGCTGGTTTGCCCCAGGCTCAATCAAGATGACATCGACAGGATGGACATGTCCCTCTTCTGTACGAATGAAGTTTTTAGGCACCGCATCGCTCGCGGCAATGCTCTTGCTTTCATGCAGATAGGCACCGTCGTAAGCTTTCAGAAACCCCTTCTTCCTCATATAGATATCGATTTCCTTTTGAGTAGGTTCAGGACGAGATTCGCTAGCTCTATACCACGGCTGAGTAGTGACGACTCGTGGAGCAGATTCTCCGGCTAAAAACACGCTTCCCTCAACCTTTATCACATCACCAAATATTTCGTTAGTCCAAGCCAATCTTTGCAAATAGCCTTCCAGTCCTCCAGACTGCGCACCAACCTCTCCTACCTTCGTAAGCTTAACCACATGATTTGAATGAGCATCAAAATACACTTCATGCTCAGCTCCGCTCTTGTTATTCAGGTTGCTTAATCCTGATTCGAGTTCTTCTGCATTGAGCGGCGATAAGCGATAGCCTGATGAATTGGATTCGGTCCCGTCGGTTCCCCCGACTGTTTTTTCAGTGCTCGTAGGGCGCTTTCCAGAGGCACTTTGGCGGAGGCTCTCAAGCGCTCTTCCAGGGTCCCTATCTTCACGCTCTTGATAAGTTCTTTCATTTCTTCGTCCGTCATAATTCGATTCTAAATTAGATTGTTGAATTCGCAAGAAAGTTGGTGGAGATCCATCTTGCGAAATTGATTGAATATCATTAACTGAATGTGACTCCTGCTGCTTCAGCGAATTATTTTCATCATAAACTTTTTGTTGGGCCGTGGCATTTTTCAGCGCCGCCGTCTTTTCATCCAGGTGTGAAAGCACCGGG
>JAOZVT010000021.1 GCA_025869455.1 Prosthecobacter sp. | reverse complement strand
CCTTAATCAAGCATACGAAATACCTATATAGCCGCCTGAGGGCTTAAGAATAATATAGAAGCTGTAAAAGAAACGGTTGCCACACTTTCTCGAATCAGTATAATTTACATAAATTATACAATCGTGATTGCCCTCAGCCACAGTCCCCCAAACACTGCGCCTTTGCATTTTCCGGCAATGGATCGTGATGTCCCGGTGACTCCCGTGGCTGCCCCACCCGTTGACCCCGCCATCCTGGCCGCAGCCGAGAAATCGGCCCGGTTTGAAGGAGAGCTTCAGGAACTCAACATGCGCAACGCCCGTCTAGGGGCTTGGTTTGTGATGGTTCTGGTTCCCTTCTGCGCGGTTCTGGACTGGTTGGCTTATCCCACACACTTCTGGGAGTTCTTGCTCTTGCGCATCCTGTGTTCAGCCATGTGTATTCCACTGCTGCTAGCGCTGGACCGCCCTTGGGCAGCGCGTTATCATCGTGTCTATCCTGTGATTTTGCCTTTGTTGCCAGCCATGGCCATCTGCCTGATGATTTATTTCACGGGAGATGGCAGCTCCAGCTACTATGCAGGCCTCATGCTCTGCCTAGTCGGCACGTCCTTTGTCTTTCATTGGACCTTCCGTGAAATCGGACTCACGGTGACTTTGGTCTTGGCCTTTTATCTAGCGGCCACGGTGCCAAACCTGCATTTCACGGGAGACCTCCGCTCCATTGGTCTGTTCATCAATAATACCCTCTTCATTCTGCTGACCTGTGTCATTCTCTACTGTGGCAGCAGACAGCACCACGCCATTCGGCTGCGCGAGTTTGTCAATCGCTGCAAGGTGGAAGCTCAGCGGGAGGAACTGACCCGCCGCAATGATGAACTCTCCGCCACGCTGCAGCGACTGCGGGAAACGGAAGCTCAGCTCAATCAAAGCGAAAAACTGGCCTCCATCGGGCGGCTCAGCGCGGGCATTGTTCATGAGATCAACAACCCGCTGAACTACGTCAAATCCGCCCTTTTTGTCCTGAAAAAGAAGACCAAGAACCTACCGCCGGAAGCGGTGGAGTCCATGGGTCAAATCTTGACTGACATTGGTGAAGGAGTGGACCGTGTTGCCTCCATCGTCTCAGATCTGCGCACCTTCGCGCATCCTGAAAACAAAGGGTCTTCACCCATTGATTTGAATCACGCTGTGGCTAAAGCCGCCCGCTTGATGGCTAAACAAGTGGGAGATTCCCAGGCCAAACTCTGCTGTGATGTGCCAGCGGATTTCATGACACTGGGAGATGAAAATCACATCATCCAGATCCTCATTAACCTCATTCAAAACAGCCTAGATGCCATGGGCTGTCACTCTGCCCCAGAGATCACGATCCGGGGGCGCAAGGAGGGAGACGAGCTACTCCTCAGCGTCTGTGACAATGGTTCAGGCATCCCCGAAGAGCACCTCCAGCGCATTTTTGACCCCTTCTTTACAACTAAAGAAGTCGGCCAAGGTATGGGTCTCGGCCTGAGTCTATGCTACCGCATGATGCAGGGCATGGACGGAACAATCACCGCTACAAGTCAAGTCGGAGCCTTCACCGAATTCACCCTCCGCTTCAAACCCGCTGCCGCCCCCGCTGCCGAATGAATGCGTCCCCCCAATCCAACTACCACATCCTCTATGTGGACGATGAGGAAAAAGCTCTCCACTATTTCCGCCAGATGTTCGAGGATGAGTTCATCATCCACACAGCCAGCAATGCGGCTGAAGGTTACCGTATCCTAGAATCCTACGGTCCCCAGATTGGCATTTTGCTGACAGACCAGCGCATGCCGGGTGAAAGCGGCGTGGAACTGATGGATCGTGCCCGCAAGCTGCACCCCAATCTCGTTCGCATCTTGGTCACGGCGTTTACAGACTACCAGGCTGCGGTGAAAGCCGTTAATGAAGGCCGTGCCTATCGTTATCTGCATAAGCCTCTGGACCCTGAACAACTGGCCTCAGTGCTCCGTCAAGGCATGGAGTATTATGAGACCCTTCAGGAACGCGAAACCCTGCTCACGCAAAATGCTGAAAACATTCGCAGTACCTTGATGGCAGATCGAGTGGCGGGCATGGGCATCATGGCGGAAGGGCTTAACCACCACCTGCGCAATGCACTCACCGTGGTTCGCGCCTTCATTGATCTGGC
>JAOZVT010000020.1 GCA_025869455.1 Prosthecobacter sp. | reverse complement strand
AACCTGGAATCGTATTAGCTTCGGCTTCAATATCCACCTTGAGACCCAGCTTCTTCGCCGCTGCGGAGGTGATGGGACCAATGCTGGCAATCTTGATGCCTTCTGGAAGGGGCACCTTCAGATCCATGAAGCATTCCACCGTGCTCGCACTGGTGAAGGTAATCATGTCTGCTCCTTCATTTACCAGTCGGGCAATACCTTCCAGATTATCTTCTTTCTCAGGCACTGTGCGGTAGGCGATCGCCTCATCCACAATCGCGCCTAATCCTGTCAGTTCATTGGCAATGACCTCCCGCGTCTCTTCACCACGCACCCACAGAACATTCACATTTTCCATGTTCTGGAAATCTTTGAAGGCCGCCACCAAACCTTCCGCCACGAAGTTTTTCTCCGGCATCAAATCCACCGCCAAGTGATGTTCCTTCACTTTCTCTGCTGTGCCTGGGCCGACGACGGCAATGCGCACGCCCCCGATGCTGCGTGCATCATTGTACAGCTTGTAAAACATCTTGAAGAAAGCCTCCACCGCATTCGGGCTGGTGAAAACAATCCATTCATAAGTGTGGCAATCCTGCACCAGTTCACCAAAGGCCATCATGTTATGGGGGTCCTCAATGCGAATGGTCGGTAGTTCGATGACGTCTGCACCCAGCGTGCGTAGCTTTTTGCTCAACACACCCACCTGCTGGCGCGTGCGTGTCACCACGATGCGTTTGCCAAACAGAGGACGGTTTTCAAACCAGTTGATGTTCTTCCGTTCCTTCACCACATCACCCACCACCGCCACGGCTGGGGCCCTAAAGCCCGTTTCTTTAACCTTTGCGGCCATGGTGCCAAGTGTGGCAATCAAGGTCTGCTGACGACCATGCGTCGCCCAGCGCACCAGGGCCATCGGTGTGTCTGGATTCGCACCATTCTCAATGAATTTGCCTGTGATCTCTCCCATGCGCTCCACGCCCATGAGAAAAACTTTCGTGCCGTCCGCCTTAGCTAGCTTGGCATAATCCAGACTGGTTTCTTCTTTGGTCGGGTCTTCGTGGCCAGTGAAAATAGTCAACTGGCTGCAATGGTCCCGATGCGTCACGGGGATGCCCGCATAAGCAGGACCCGCAATAGCACTGGTAATCCCCGGCACGATTTCAAAAGCCACCCCAGCTTCGGCCAGTTCCGCCGCTTCTTCGGCACCACGCCCAAAGAGCACCGGATCGCCTCCTTTAAGTCGGGTCACCACCTTGCCTTCACGGGTAAGTTTGACGATCAATTCATTGATCTGATCCTGCGTCAGCGTGTGATCTTTGGCCTTTTTACCCACATACAGGCGCTCGGTGCCAGGGCGGGCGTGACGCAGCAATTCAGGATTGCAAAGGTAGTCATAGACCAAGACGTCTGCGGCTTCGATGCATTCTTTACCCTTGATCGTGAGCAATCCAGGATCCCCTGGGCCAGCGCCGACGAGGTAACAGATGCCTGGAGAAGTGGAAGCGGATGATTTCGACATGATGAGAAAAGGGATGTGACTGTGGCGAGTCCGCCGCACATGGCAACTCCCGCTCAATCGTGGAGCAAAGGAGTGTCAGGGAACCGCAGCATGGACAGGCATGCTGCCGTTGCTTCCGTCAGGACCTGGCGGGATTCACAAGCTGGACATCCGCGGCCCCTGACACTTTTTGAATAGTGCAGAGAATGAGCTTCGACAAGCGGCAAAAGTGAACTTTTCGCCATTAAATTCACATGAAATGGTCATATGTGAAAAATGGTGTTGTCGAAAAAGCGCAGATTCGGTAGAAGACAGGACTTAATTCACATTTCCCAACAACAATATCATGGTCTGGAAGATTTTATCCGCTCTCTCTGCTGTCTGCCTCGCAGGTGCCGCCACCTTCGCGTGGATCAATCAGAAACACCTCGAAAACGAGCGTAATCGGCTTGCTGCGGCTACCGCCAACCTTGAGGCGACCCAAAATCGCAAAGTTGAGGGGGATGCTGCCCTCAAAACGAAATTGGAACTTCTGGCAGTTTCCCAGAAAGAACGGGATGAAGCTAAGGATGAAGTGATTAAACTAGCTTCCATTGCTCAGGAAAAAGAAGCGTCCCTGGCTGTGATCAAAGGAAACCTGGATCAAGTCAGTTCTCAGGTCACTTCCGTCGAAAAACAGATCGAAG
>JAOZVT010000019.1 GCA_025869455.1 Prosthecobacter sp. | reverse complement strand
TTTTTCAAGGGCTTGCAGAAATGCAGGCCCTTTTTCTTTGGTCGCGACCAAGATTTGGTGCCCGTTCGCGATTTGCTTGCGGATAACCAGCTCACGCATCGAAAAGTGGGCTATGCCAGCAAACTGAACATCAGGCGTGCGCCGCGGATCGCGTGGTACTCCCCCTAGCCAGGAAGCAATCTTCAAACGCCCTCGACGAGCCTCAATTCGATCCCCTGAGGGCACCGCTGAAGTGATGGTGCATCGGCTAGTGATTCGTTCCCCGCCCCACCTATCTACTTTACGTGGGACTGGACCCAATCCCACTAAAGGAAGGCTCCGGGGGATGGCCCGACAAACTCCACTCCAAGGCCAGTCCTACTCCTGGTGTGGCGAGAGGCCTGGTCCCACCCTATTAGTGGGGTTAGGGCAGCGGTCCCACATCCGCTCTCCCGCACTCGCAGGGACCCAGTACCCAATCCCACTAATGTTTGTGGGACTGCTTCTGCCCTCCCTTTGTGGAGATGCCTCTACGCGGCCAGTCGGTATCTGCGGCTCAGGCCAACAGCCAGACTCGACAAACCTGAGTAGGAAACGAAACACCCCTCAACCCCACTCACGGGCGCCTAAGCCGGGTTGCAGACTGACCACAGCACAAAGGTCGTGCTGTCACGAAGTGGAACCAATAGAAAAGTCTGCCCCCTCGCTTACCCTCGAGAATGTCCTCTCAGTGGCCCGTCGCCTCTGGGTTTGCAGGTCGACCATCCACGCCTGGGTACAAAAGGGCTGCTTCCCTGCGCCAATCAAATTGGGCCGGAGTAGTCTTTGGATGATTTCAGAGGGACTCATGGGTCAGGCTCCGGGCACAAGCCAGGAACCCTGACGAGTCCGACCAAATGCCCTAAGCAGCCTAGTCCGGTATCGCCTGCAGCGTTATGGGCTGTCCCTTCACGGCTTGCAGGAATGAGGTGCCCCATTGCTCCAAATCGTAGTGGCGGACAATCTCGAAGATCTATCGCAGTCGGCCAAGCAATATCCACGTACACATTCAGGCGAGCGGTTTTGCAATGGCGGACTTCTGCCGCATGACTTCATTCGCTAAGGAATCACCAATTTGATTGCTGATGGACCCGATATTTCGATAGCCACATCACGGCAAGCGCCGAGTCGGATTATGGTTCCACCTTCCGATGCATCGCTAACAACGGTTCCCGTCACTTCGACCATACGACCATCCAAGTCACGCTCACGGCCATCCAACGAGTTGTAATTGATCAGCGAGACGCAACGCAACGTATTCCAGTTCTCGCCATCACTCATTGTCGCCCATAGGTTCTTATCCTCATGCCTCAAAGTTATCCATGCTCGGAATGTCACTTCCTTTCCTTCAAACTGCTTCGGGTTTGCGGCGACATCAAGAAACCTTTGATCAGCTGAAAGATCCGTTTTCAATTCACGCGGTGAACAGGCAGCAAATCCAAACGAACAAATAAAAGGAACAAGTAGGACCCACTTGCTAGTCATTGGGTGGCCTCCGGATTCATGAATTCTGGCTGAAGCTGCTGCCTATCCAAGCTCTTCTGAAGCTCTTTCGCCTCGCGCTGAGTCATCCTTCCATCAAGCATTCGGAACTGAAGGCGACCACCAACGATCTCCGTGACCCCGACACGTCCCTCACTGACAACGCCATTGGGGAGGCCATGCTTAAGGGGCGCAGCATCCGCAGGACTAATGACGCCATCGGTCCGCCCATTAATATGTCCGTGAATGACTGCTTCGGCCCCCTTCGGAATAGTGGCCTCCGCAGAATCCGTTCGCGCAGTCCTTGCCGTCGTCGCATCCGAAGCCAACGTTACCTTATGGCCGCCGCCTTCGGCCGGTGTCACGAAACCAATTTTTTCCTTTTGGCTGCCACTTGGTACGGCTACCACACTCTTCTGACTAATCATCGCCTTAGCAACAGAATCTGAGGCTTGTGTCGTTTGACCTGTCGTTCTACTTTCAACATAGGTGTCGGACTGGATGCACGCAGTTTTGGTCGAACCAGGACACGCACTGCGCCCATCCGGGTCGGTAAACTTGTAAGGGTTGTTATTGGCATACCAATACCGATTGAAGTTGGCGCCTGACATTGAGTACGGCGTCACCGGGTCCACCGACAGGAACCGTCCAATGAGCGGGTCGTAATACCGCTGCTGCATGTAGGTCAGCCCGGTGGCCGCAT
>JAOZVT010000018.1 GCA_025869455.1 Prosthecobacter sp. | reverse complement strand
TCCCGCCGCGCTCTGAAGGAGCGCCGGAGCGCCCCGACACACCAAAACCATCGCGTTCCATCAAACCACGCCGCTCCTTCAAAACGCCCCCTTGCCTCGCGGTCTGAAAGACCGCCGGACTTAGCCCAGGGCGTCTAGCCCTGGGTCACCATGCCACCGATCCACATCTCCCGCCGCGCTCTGAAGGAGCGCCGGAGCGCCCCGACACACCAAAACCATCGCGACACATCAACCCACACCGCTCAACGCGTCCACCTCACTTCTTCACAAACCCGTCCTTCAGCGCCACGGTGCGGTTAAACACGGGCTTGCCGGGCTGGCTGTCCTTGGGGTCGGTGTAGAAATAACCCACACGCTCAAACTGGTAATACGACCCCGGTTTGGCCTCCGCCACGGATGGCTCCAGCTTCGCGGTCACCACTTCCAGAGATTGTGGATTCAGAAACTGGGTGAAGTCACCCGCATCCCCCGCCGCTTCTTCCGGCTGCTCCTCAGTAAAGAGCTTGTCATACAGACGCACTTCCACATCCAACGCATGCGCCGCGCTGACCCAGTGGATCGTCCCTTTCACCTTCGGACGTCCCACAGGCTTCACGCCATGGCGAGTCGCATCATCATAGGTGCAGCGCAGTTCCACAATGTTTCCGGCCTCATCCTTGATCACTTCCTGGCAGATGATGCAGAAGGCATATTTCAGACGCACCTCTCCCCCTGGGACCAGTCGATGGAAGCCCTGCACGGGTGTCTCCATAAAATCATCCGCATCAATGTAAAGCTCACCACTCAGCGGCACCAGACGTTTGCCATCCGCCTCGTTTTCAGGATTGTTCGTCAACTCCACGTGCTCCACCTGACCCGCTGGATAATTGGTGATCACCACCTTGATCGGACGCAGCACACCATACACACGCTGCGCGTGCTTATTCAGATCTTCACGCACGCAATGCTCCAGCAGATTCAGTTCCGTCAAAGACGGATACTTGGTTAGGCCAATCGTCTTGCAGAAATGACGCACCGCTGTTGGCGTGTAGCCACGGCGGCGGATGCCACTGATCGTCGGCATGCGTGGGTCATCCCAGCCGTTAACGAATCCTTCCTTCACCAGACGCAGCAGCTTGCGCTTGCTCATCAGCGTGTAGGTCAGATTCAGGCGGGCAAATTCGCGCTGATACGGCTGCCCAGGCAGGCCACTCACATTCGCAATCAGCCACTCATACAGCGGGCGATGGTGCTCAAACTCCAGGGTGCAAAGGCTATGCGTGATGCCTTCCAGCGCATCACTCAGCGGATGCGCGTAGTCATACATCGGGTAGATGCTCCAGGCATCGCCCGTGCGATGATGATGTGCCTTCAAGATGCGGTAGATCGCCGGATCACGCATGTTCATGTTTGGCGAGGCCATATCAATCTTGGCCCGCAGCACCTTGGATCCCTCCGCAAATTCACCCGCACGCATACGCGCAAACAGGTCCAGATTCTCCGCCGCACTGCGGTCACGGAAAGGGCTGGCCGTGCCAGGACTGGTCAGCGTACCACGATTCGCGCGCATCTCTTCCGGCGTCTGATCATCCACATAGGCCAAGCCTTTTTCGATGAGCTGTACAGCAAATCCGTACAACTTCTCAAAGTAGTCACTCGCATAAAAAAGGTGGTCACCCCAGTCAAAGCCCAGCCACTTCACATCCTCCTGGATGCTATCCACATACTCCACCTCTTCCTTCGTCGGATTGGTATCATCAAAACGCAGGTGACAGCGCGCTTTCGGCGCATTTTCCAGGCTCAGGCCAAAGTTCAGGCAAATGCTCTTGGCATGACCAATGTGCAGATAACCATTCGGCTCAGGCGGGAAACGAGTGATCACCCACCCATCATTGCGCTGCGCCGCCACATCGGCAGCGATCATTTCGCGGATGAAATCCAGGGAGGCAGGGGCAGCAGCAGGAGCGTCAGACATGGGACGCGGAGATTTGAGCCGGATGACCCCATAGTCAAGGAGGCGGCGAAGGTATAGCGGATCACCCCATAGATTTCTGGGGCACAAAAGGTCGGTGCAGGATCAGTAGCTACGTAGTCTGCAACGGTTCTCACAGACATGCGCTGGTAGTTCCTCCGCCTTTCCGGAAGATTGTTATAAAGTCACCACGGGCATCCAAGACCGAGTCACCGCTCCGGCGGCCCTTCAGGCCGCATCGGTGGTAAGAGTGGA
>JAOZVT010000017.1 GCA_025869455.1 Prosthecobacter sp. | reverse complement strand
ACCTGATTGAGAAGCTCAAAGCGGCTTCAGCCAAGTGAGTTCATGTGATGACAATGTAAATTTTTGTCTGGTCAAAATGAACCGGATTGGATAGAAGAGAGACAGCTCCCAAAAAGCTGTCTCTCCTTCCATGAAAAACATTGTCATCTCTATTCTCGGCGCAGTGAGCCTCGTCTCCATCGGGGCGGTTGCTTGGCTGTTGGCGACTCCACCTTCCGTGGACCCACGGGTGGTGAAGCTGGAAACGGAGCTGAAAGAGGCACGCCAATCCATCGCCAAACTCAAAGCCGAATTGGTCCGCAAAGCGTCTCCGCCAGCGCCTTTGGCCATTATGCCAAAAGCGGCTGAAACGGAAGCCAGCGCCAGTGCCCCTGACGCGACGGCTCAGCAGCCTAGCCTGCGGGAAATGCTAGCCACCCCCTCCATGCGTGCGATGATGGAGCAGCAACAGGTGGCACAAATCGAAGTGGGCTATGCCCAACTGTTTGAGCAACTACAATTGACCCCGGAAGAAAAAGAGCATTTTAAGAGCCTTTTAGTCGCTCGCCAGAAGATGCAGACTGAACTGGGTTTGCAACTGATGGACCCCAATCTGAGCGATGCCAAACGCGCCGAACTGATGGCCGAGGTTAAACATCAAAGCTCCGTTTATGATGCCACCATCAAGAGCTTTTTGAACGATGACAATGACTGGGTCAGCTATAAAAGCTGGGAGAACACCCAGCCTGAGCGCTCCCAATACAATGCCATGGGCCGCAGTCTCTTCGGTGCCTCTGGCGAGCCTCTTTCGAACCAGCAAGAGGAGCAGTTGCTGAAGCTCATGTCTGACGTAAGACTCAGCCCTTCCTCCGTCGGCGGCCTGAACGATCAAACAGGAACCGACCCCAATAAGCTCACGGATGAGGTCATCGAACAACAGATGGAGCAACTGGCGTCTAACAAACGCATCATCTATGAACGTTCAGCGGAGTTCCTTACGGCGGGGCAGAGACAAACGCTGAACGCTTATTTGGACCAGATGATGTCCGTGTCCAAATCTGGGATCGAGATTTCCAAGATGATCCTGCGCGGCACCAATCAGTGAATCATTGGATAATTTTGGCAACCGCGCTAAGATTCCAAGGATGATGTTTTCTCAACCGCCCGCGCCACTTCTACTAACTCTAGTTGTCTTGGCATTCGTGCGCCTAGGTTTGGCTGCGCCTGCCAATGATAACCTCAGTGATTATGAAGAGCTTCCTCCCAGTGGTCCTGCGACGGTGGGAAGCAATGTCGGAGCCACCTTGGAAGTGGACGAACCGATCCCTGCGGGCATCACTGCCTCTAACTATGGTGCCACCGTGTGGTGGGGATTGCAGTTAGCTTCTTCTGAAGGAAGATGGTATGACGTTTCCACAGAAGGCAGTGCCATTGACACGGTTTTAGCGGTCTGGACGGGTGGTGAAGATGACATTCCTCTCACCCTAGTCCATGTGAATGATGAAGCTGTGGAAGGCGGATTCAGCCGGGTGCGTTTCCTCGCTGCTCCTGAAGTTATTTATAAAGTGTCTGTCGCAGGTCGTGGGGCTGCGCAGCAGGGTTCCATCGCGGTAAGGGCCTCCAGCACGGTGGACCCTTTTGCTAAAGTGTCTGAGGCTACTTTCAGTCCCTCCAGTATCAATGTCACCAATGCCGAAGTGCCTGTCACGGCCACCCTCACTCTCACTTCCACCAAGGAGATCGCTTCGGGCCAATTCACCCTTTATAGCCCGAGTGGTATCCCCTTACAGACCTTGCCCTTCAGTGGCGCTGACAACCGGACAAGTGGTAATGTAGCTGAGGGTACCTATGAGGTGCATTTTACCCTGCCACAAGGGAGCGAGCCTGGAGACTACCGCTGGAATCTCAGCATGGTGAGCGTGGGTCCCTTTCCCAGCAGCAGTTCTTATGGATGGGAAGCTCTGAGTCCGCTGCCTTCAGGTGCTACCAAAACCATTCCGGTGATCAATACCACGCCGATCAATACCTATGCGGTCTGGGCAACTGCAATTTCCCTCTCAGGCCCCGAATCTGACCCTGAAGATGATTTCGATAACGATGGCATCAAAAACCTCACGGAGTTTGCTCTCGGGCTGGATCCCCAAGTGTCTTCTCGTGCCCAGTTGATTGCTGATGCAAGCAGCATCACCCAGCTTGGCTTGCCCCGCATCACCCGTGTCGGTACCGGTGTTCAGC
>JAOZVT010000016.1 GCA_025869455.1 Prosthecobacter sp. | reverse complement strand
ACCGACGAAAAAATCACCTCTCCGGCCTCCCTCCCAATCTAACGAAGTAGAACTAGGCTCTCTCCCTGCGGCGGTGGACGAATCTGTCAAAGAGGTTCTTTTCATCGATGCCAGCGTTTCTGATCCAGATGCACTCGCCTTGATGGCGCGGCCTGGAGTGGAGGTGATACAGCTTGATCCTACCGGGGATGAATGGCAGCAGATGGGGGATGCCTTGCAGGGGCGTCATGGAATCAAAGCGGCACATGTGGTTAGCCACGGTGGACCAGGTGTCTTGCAGCTTGGGCGGCAGAGGCTGGATAGGGAGGCTCTAGGGCAGATGGATCTGGCGGCTTTTGAAAACATTCGTACCGCGCTTGACCCTCAGGGGGAAGTCTTGCTGTATGGTTGCGAGGTTGCTTCTGGTAGTGATGGCATGCGCTTTTTGAAAATGCTTTCTGACCGCTTAGGGACAGTGGTCACTGCTTCAGTGAACAAAACAGGTTCTTCTTCCCTTGGGGGGGACTGGGTACTGGAGGCGTCCACGGGTCAGGCACATATCAGCCCAGCTTTCGAAGATGGGACAGTTTATGATCACACACTTCCTGTTCCGAGAGTTGAGGTTTACCAGTCTTCTCTGTGGGTGCGTCCTGGGGAGGCGAGTTACACCTGGACCATCGGGCCTTATACAAATGTTAATGGAACGGCCCAGCCAACGGGAGTGTCTTATGGCAATGTACCTGTTTTTGACTGGTACCTTAACCGGGGTGTTTTCCAATACAGTACCAACAATGGCTCGTCATGGAATAACATGACGGTGAACAACGACACTAACTTGGTTTATTATAACATCAGTGGGTCCATTTTCAGGTTTTTGGACCAAAGCCCACTGGATACGGCTACGGACCATGTGGGGCATTATCTTCAAGCCCCAGCTCCAATCTACGGCGTTGGTGGATCGGGCACCCTCATCAACGCGGACATGCCACCCACCGACATAAGTTCGGATGTGACCATCCTCTTGGACGATACTCTGACCGGAGCTACCGTTGCGACACTTACTCCTACGGATACAGGACTCACTCTCGGTGGTCATTGGGTCATTGACTCGCAGTCTGTGCCGAATCTTTTTACCATTCAATACAACAATACGGTGGGTAATACGGCGACTCTGAGCTTGGGCACAGGTACCATACCCGCAGGAGGTACCAATGTGACGGTGACGGTGCGCTACTACGATCCCTACGATACGGACTCCTCGGGCGTGGCAATCCCTGGAGATGGTTTTAGCAAGCTGATAAGCTTTGAGGTTGTGGCAAATGCGACTCAGGACCTTAACTTTAACAATGAGTCCGTGGTCAATACCTACACGACGGACAGTCAGTCAAATCCTTCGGTGGCTACGTTGAGTAACGGTAACTATGTTGTCGTTTGGGATTCCCTCGGTGAGGGTAAGATTGATAACAGCCATGGAGCGATCTATGGGCGCATTTATAACAACTTGGGCGTGGCCCAGGGAAGCCCCTTTGTGATTAGCAATGCTTCTGCCACTTCGAATGAGCAAGTTCCTACGGTCATCGCGCTGAACGACGGGCGCTTTGCTGTTGCCTACATGTTTCAAAATGCGAACGGGACGGATTACGATGTGGGGATGCGTCTTGTCGAAAGTAACGGTACCGTGGGTAGTCAGATCAAAATTAACACGGTTACAGCTAACTTTTACAAGCCTGCCTTCACCACTTTGAACGATGGCTCCATCCAGGTGGTTTATTCAGATCTAAATACGGGGGACTTATATGGCCAACACTTGGCTGCAGCCGATGGGGTGAAGATTGGTGGAGAAGAGTCGATTGCGGCGGGGGAGGCTTATCTTTCGGGGGTCGCTCCGCTGGACAACGGTGGATACGTTATGTCATGGATTGATTATAGTACAGGCAAAGCTAAGTTTAAGATCAGCACTGAATCAGCCGTTGTGAATACTGGAATCGATACCGCCTTTTTTAATGCACCAATTCTTGTTCCAGATGTTGGTGGATTTCTATTAGTGACTGATGAGTATGACTCAGGTGCAGGGTTGACTAGAATCAAAGCGGTACGTTACAGCAATACGGGGACGATTGTTGGAACTGCGACGATTGTCAATGCAGGTACCGAGGGTAACCATTACGCCCCTAGTGTGGCTCGCCTTAGTGGAGGCGGGTTCATCATGGCTTGGCAGACTGATACGGATGATTTA
>JAOZVT010000015.1 GCA_025869455.1 Prosthecobacter sp. | reverse complement strand
GCAACCTCCACGGCAAGCTCAGGGATGATTATTAGTGAGGGTGCATCTCTCATCGTTACAGGAACGGGCAGTCAATTTAACAAAACAGGAACGGCACAATTCGACATTTTTGGTGAAGTGATCGTCAAAGACGGCGCATCACTAACAAATTCTGCGGGGTTACTAAACATTACGAGTGGTGCCAAGGTACTCATAGATGGCGGCACTCTTGATAGCTCCGGCAGTACCAACATTGATCTGGCAGGAGAGCTTACAATCATCAATGGAGGGGACTTCAAGACAACAACAGGTCTTCGTATCTTGGGTTCAAATACTGTGCTCAGGATTGAAGATAATATTGAAACAGGTCCACTGGACATGAATGTGGATAGTTCTGGAAACACCACGTCTAAACTGACTCTCAAAGGCGGTGGCGAACTTTATGCGCAGGGTTTGTTAAATATCAGAAAAGGATCTCAAGGCTATTCTGAAGGTGAAACACTGATCGAAGCTCAAGATGGCAGTGTTTTGAGAGTGGATACGTTATACATTGATGCACGAGGTCAAGACAACTACATCCCCATTCAGGGTAAGGTGATTGTAGGCTCAGGTGGTTTCTCCGTTACTAGCAATAAATCCGATGATAAAGCCGTACTAACAGTTGGGGCAGGCACGCACCTGCAACTGGAAGGTGGCACTTATGGTCTGGCGTATGGAACCAATGCCGATGGCGGGCGTCTGTATGTGGAGTCTGGGGGAGCTTTGAGCGGTTATGGCACCTTGAGGGCAGGGCTGAACCTTGAGGGAGGTCGCCTGCTTGTGGGCGATGGCGTGGAGCCTCGCCTCTTGGCCATTGGAACCTTGAGCAATGCAAATAGCTTCACCGACGCCAGCTTCAGCTTCAATCTCTTTGATGAATTTGGCAGCAGTGATCAGCTCCAGTCTCTGTATTCCATTAACTTTTTGGGCACACAAACTTTGTCCGTGAACTTCCTGGGAGATGCCAGTGCTTTGGATGCGGAGTACACCACCTATCAGCTCTTTCTTAATAGCTCAGGGGAGCCTCTCAATGTGGGTAGCTTCAACTATGACTTCAGTGAGTCTAGCCCAATCCTGGCGGCGGCGGGTCTGGCCTGGAATACGACAGATTTCAGCAGCACTGGCACCCTGAAGCTGGCGGAAGTGGCGGCGCTGAGCTTTACCCCGCAGGATGGGGAATCCCTGGGGCATAGCTCAACTCTGGAAGTCGTCAATGACTCCACCACCAAGTCTGCCAAGATTTTGGAAGCCCGCACCAGCAATGCAAGCTGGGCCGTGACAGGGCTGGCCGATGGCACCAACCTACCCGCAGGAGGCAGCGCCAATGCCACGGCGACCACTCAATTTGTGGACCAAGAACTGGCCCTGAATGGCACCCACAAGGCAACTCTGACGGTGCAGGTGGACCATGATCTCAGCAATGCAAATCCTGACATCCATGACATTGTGACGCATCGCTGGGATTTGAGCGAAACGGTCAGCGACCAAGTAGCCGCCTATGGTGTGGGCGGGAGGACGGAAACCTATTTGGCCCATGTGGATGAGGGAAATCGTTATGAAGGATTTGGCCTAACCAGTGAAGATGGTACGATGGCGACCTTTCTAAGTGGTCAGGCTACCAGCCCCGTGACCCTGCAAATGAGTTTTGACCATACCACGGGGTCTTTCCTGGGAGGCTCTAGCAGCGGCCCGACTTTCCTCAGTGATGTGGTGAATGTGGAGGTGCTAGATAGTGCGACGCTGGAGGCGATGACCAATCCCTTTGTGCTGAACCTTCAGTTCACCGGAGATTACAATGATGGGGATGCTCTTTGGCTGGGTTACTCCAGTGTCTTCGACAGCACAGGTTCATTTGATTTGGTGGACTGGGCCAATGTCGGAATGGATGAATACTATGTGGGCAGTTATGAGAGTTACCTCTCAGACTACGGCAGTGATTTACTTCCAGGCGTTTGGGGATTCGATGCCACGACCAAATCCATCTGGGCTGTCGTGAATCAGAGTGGATCCTATGCAGCCTTTAGCGGCGGCATCGTCCCTGAGCCCAGTCGGGTGACTCTGCTTACCGCCGGATTTGCCCTCTTAATTTTCCGAAGGAAGCGGAAGGCTGGCACCTGCTGATTGGTCATCGGGGTGTCAAGTGGATGAGCCTGGGGTGGTGGGTGGAGTTCTCCGCCCCAGGCTTTCTGAAAAATGAG
>JAOZVT010000014.1 GCA_025869455.1 Prosthecobacter sp. | reverse complement strand
ATTCGAATTAGAACTTGAATTCGCATTTGAACTTGAATTCGCTTTTGAACTTGAATTCGAATTAGAACTTGCACTCTTTTGAAAATTGCGTTCGAGCTGATGGACCCTGAGGATGGCTTCGTCTTGAGGAATTGCCAGACCAAGAAAACTATTGAACGTGTTCTCCCTAAGTGTGACGGGAGGACCCGACGTGGGATCCTCACAGACGCAATCGATATAGGAGTACGATCTCATATTTGGATTTTCGAACCACGTCTTGATGATCGGCTGTCTGCATACCTTGTAATTGATAAATGGAGGTTGAAGCATATATTTCCAAAGCCGTTCATTGTAGATGAGGGATTGTGAGGTTACACGTTGATCTTCAACATACCTGGCGTGATCTTTGTACAGTACATAACTCACACTCTCACCACTGATACAGGCACAGACTTGATTGATCTGGTCGATGGCAGGTGCCAGCCATTCTCGAAAAGCTCTTTCTTCGATCTCCTTCTTTTTCGATCTCTGCTCTTTCACTGTCATCCCTTTCATCTCTTCGGCTGCCTCAGCTTCAAGTCTCTTGAGCAATTCATCGTAAGCGTCTTTACACTCTTCCAGCACATTCAAGAGCGTTTTGGAGGCGCTTACTTGTTCGGTGTGGGGAAGTCTATCCATCGAGTACACAAGACGCCGGGTATTTTGTTGCTTGGCAGAGAAGCACCTCAGTAGTACTTTCCTCCCTTTGAGCTGTAGCCATGCGTTATGTTGACCGGTGCAATCCCCGCATAGCGGACACCAACTCGGTTGAAGGATGGTCAAGAGCACTCTCCTTCCTTCAACTGCACGTACTTCAACCCCTGGCAACTTCTCCCTGACCACCACTTCGACCAACGTCTTGCTCCAGATTTCTCGTTTCGATGACACCACCTCCTTGGGCATGAATAGTGCATCACTATCGATCAACTCCTCTCTGCCGTTGAGGTGTGTGATGAAGTATTGGAGCTTTTCTTTGATTGGAAGGGCCAGTGACTCTTTGGGCGACATGACCTCGCCGTTGGAATGGCAAGCCAACAGGGGGCGCACACATTTTCCATCGGATATTCTCATCTTTCCTGCATTGAGGATGCGGATCTGTCGATCTGAATTGTAGACGCTAAAGTCGACGAACGTTTTACGGATGTAGCTCTTGTTGGTCTGATCTAAGAACCACAAACTCTTGTTCTTTTGCATCAGCAGATAGATCTCATTCCAAAAGACCTGTTGGCGGGTGGTATCCTTGAATTTGAATTTGGGAATGACCAGATGGAGGCTTCCTTTCTTACCTTCACAGGCATTGGTAAACCTGGCATGCTTCCGTATCTCTGCACTTTCTCTTTCAAGCACCTCGGCAATCAGATCGATGACCGTTTCTTGAACGAAGGCAACGGTCATGGCTTCCGTCAAAGGCCATTCTAAATCCGCATAGAGCCTACACTCCTTCCCCTTCCGTACCACTTCATAGAGACCATATCCTGTCAAAGGGGGTAGATGTTTTTCGGCTTGTCTTAAGAAATGCGATACGTTTTTGAAAGAACTATAGAGCTTGGTCGTTTTCTCACCTTCTCGAAGGAGCTTGTCACCTGCCATGAAAAGGGCATGACCTTCCCCCTCTCCTACCTGAATGACTTTATCCTTTGCTCCAATTCCACCCTTCCAGCTACCGAAGAGAGCTGATTGATTGGGAGACTTTTTACGTTTTGAAGTCGACATTTTTTTATAATATCAAAAAGACAATATTTTTTAACGTTTTTTGTTGTTTTTTTTCATTCTTTTTTCCGATTGTACACATTGATTCGCACATTTCTTCTGTGCATCGACCATACCCCCATCGACCATACCCACACTTTTTTGTGTGGGTGACACCCCATCGACCATACCCACACTTTTTCGTATGCATCGACCATGCTCACACTTTTCGTATGGTGATACCCCATCGACCATGCTCACACTTTTTTGTGTGGGTGACACCCCATCGACCATACCCACACTTTTTCGTATGCATCGACCATGCTCACCCTTTTTCGTATGGGTGATACCCCATCGACCATGCTCACACTTTTTTGTGTGGGTGACATCCCATCGACCATGCTCACACTTTTTCGTATGCATCGACCATGCCCACACTTTTTTGTATGGGTGATACCCCCCATCGACCATACCCACACTTTTTTGTGTGGGTGACACCCCATCGACCATAC
>JAOZVT010000013.1 GCA_025869455.1 Prosthecobacter sp. | reverse complement strand
GTGGTTTTTGATGCGTGTTTGTGCTGCTAAAATAACGCCCATCATCATGAAACATCGCCATGTAGTGTCCTGGGGTTTTCAAAGGTTCAGTGAATCCCATAACCACGATGCCACCCCAATCTCCGACGGGTTTCAGATCACTCCAAGTCGCGCCATCATCCTCCGTCACCGCGAGACGTGCGGGATAGAGACCGCTCCACATGATGATGCGCTTTTTGCCAGCGGCATCCACCACGCGATGCAGGGTGGGCACTTCCTTGGAGGTGGACCAATTTTCTGGCGTCGGCAGGCGCTCACTCCATGTTAGACCAGCATCGGTGCTGCGTTTATAAATGATGCCACCTTTGCCATGCCCTTTTGGATACACGCAAAGCATGGTCTTTCCATCTTCCAGCAAGACGGTGGTGGGATGGCCGAGGTATTGCCCGGCTTCACGATCCACCAAGACTTGGCGCTGTGTGTCTGCGGCTAGATCCAGGGTGGGCACAGGAAAGGTGGATTCCTGGGCTGAAACAATGGCTGTGAAGGCCAAAAGGGTGATGATTGGTTTCATGGTTGGTTAGGCAGATGAGTTACTTCAGCCAGTCGAAAAAGCCCATCTGCTCCAGGTCTGCCCGCAGAGCTTTTTCTTGAGCGGCATCCAGATTGGCATGAGGCAAACGGGCAGGGCCAACATCCACGCCCAGCATTTTCATCACGCTTTTTGCCGCTGCCATGTAGCCCACCGAGGCCAGACGGGCGACGAGATCCACCGAGCGTTTTTGGTCCAGCCGTGCCGCTTCGAAATCGTGACGTTCAAACGCCCGAATGATGCGCTGATAAATCGGAGCGGCGAAGTTGTAGGTGCTCCCCACGGCACCCGTCGCGCCTAAAGCCAAGCCCGCGATGAGACATTCATCCGTCCCCCAAAGGATGGAAAAAGCCCCTTCGCTATGGTACAGGCATTGCTGGAACATCATGCCATCAGGGTTAGTGAACTTGATCCCAGCCAGGGTGGGCAGGCGCTCCGCCCCCTGGGTGAGAAACTCTGGCATGGAGAGTGAAATGCCCGTGAAGGAAGGAATGTCGTAGAGAAAGAATGGCAGTTCTGGGGCTGCAGCGGTGATCTGCGCACAGCAATCCACCAGGGAGGTCACGGAGCGCGGTTTAAAATAACTGGGGGCCAAGGCGCTGATGGCATCCGCCCCGAGTGCCTGAGCCTGAGACGCCAGAGCTGCGACATCGCCCAGGCAATTCGCCCCGACATGCACCACCACCTTCAGTTGGCTACCCTCTGTCACCTCCATCCATCGTTGGGTCAGAGCCTGGCGTTCGGCCAAACTGAGGGAGTGGCTTTCCCCGGTCGTGCCACCGATGAAGGCAGCCGCGATGCCTGTCTCCTGAAGGTGAGCGGCCTGTTTTTCAACAACGGTCAGGTTTAAAGAACCGTCCTCATGGAACGGGGTGTGGGTGGCAGAGACGAGTCCGGTGATGCGGTGAGAGAGCATGGTGGCGGATATAACGCTGCATTCATGGGCGAATCGTCATTCAAACACCTGTTCTTTTTGAGAACATCTCTGAAAACCGCAATCCAGAAGCGGAAGCGCACAAGAAAAGGTGAGTTTAGCCGATTTCATGCGATCTTGACAGATTGAGGTGAAAGCTGTCTGAAAGACCGCCGCTGCTGGGGAGGTAATAGACCTGCTGGCACGTCTTTGGCTTCCCCCCCTTCCCTCAGGCGTGTTCGTTCCCCCATGGTCTTTCGACATTCTTCATTTTTGGTTTCTTCATGGCTGCTCGGGCTGAGCCTGAGCGCGTCTCTGCATGTCAGCGCGGCACCTCACCCAGGACAGGTGATTTATGAAAAGCAGTGTGTCGAATGTCATGGCGACAAAGGCCAGGGCGTGAAAGACAAGACCAAGGAGCCGCTGACTGGAGAGCGTAGCCTGGAAGTGCTGGCTGGAAAGATTGAGCGGACCATGCCGGAGGATGATGAGGATGCGTGCGTGGGTGAAGATGCCAAACAAGTGGCGGCTTACATCTACGATGCGTTTTATTCTCCAGCGGCCCAGGCACGACTGAATCCGCGCACCAAGGACTTGACCCGCTTAACGATTGATCAATATCGCGCGAGTGTGATGGATCTCATCGGTCGCTTCCGCCAGGGACCAGGCTTTGATCGCCCGCTCAAGGACGAAATGGGCCTGAAGGGATCTTATCGCGGCTTTGAACCGCCGAAGCCT
>JAOZVT010000012.1 GCA_025869455.1 Prosthecobacter sp. | reverse complement strand
CCACATGCATTGGTTGGATGAGGACGTGAAGGAAGAAACAATGAAGGCTATGCGCGAGGGGAAATCCTTTGGCGAAACCCTCCGAATCTTTGACCAATACAAGCAGAATTGATGAGCACTTCGGATTCCATCTTACAGGTCGAAAACCTCGTCACCGCCTTTGATACCGACGCAGGTCGCATGACGGCTGTGGACGGCATTTCTTTTGATGTGCCGCGTTCAAAGACGCTGGGCATCGTCGGTGAGTCGGGCTGTGGGAAAAGCGTCACGGCTTTTTCCATCACACGGCTACTGCCTCAGCCTCACGGCCAGGTGCTGGGCGGACACATTCGTTTTGAAGGGAAAGACTTGCTGAGTCTGCCCCTCGAAGAAATGCAGACGATCCGTGGCAATGAAATCAGCATGATTTTCCAAGAGCCGATGACGGCGCTGAACCCGGTGCAAACGGTGGGGCGTCAGTTGGCGGAGTCCATTTTGCTGCACACCAAATGCAGCAAGGCCGAGGTGCTGGCACGCAGTGTGGACATGATGAAAAAGGTGCGCATTCCTGCGCCGGAAGCACGTCTGGGCGAATACCCGCATCAATTGAGCGGTGGCATGCGGCAGCGTGTGATGATCGCCATGGCGCTGATCAATAAACCGAAGTTGCTGATCGCAGATGAGCCGACGACGGCGCTGGACGTGACGGTACAGGCCCAGATTTTAGAGCTCATTTCAGACCTGCAAAAAGAGATGGGCATGAGTGTGGTGCTCATTACGCATGATCTTGGCGTGATCGCCGAGGTGTGTGACGAAGTCGCGGTCATGTATGCAGGCCGGATCGTGGAACGCACGAGCGTGCATGAATTGTTTGCGAACCCAAAACATGCTTACACCCAGGGTTTGCTGGAAAGCATCCCTCATCTGGACAGCAAGCCGAAAACCAAGCTGAAAGCCATCTCTGGCAATGTCCCTGGCATTGCGGATTTTAAGCCCGGCTGCCGCTTTGCGGAACGTTCAGGACGTCAACACACGGAGCAGCAATTGCAAACGCGCCCGTCCTTCCTTGAAATCACGCCTAACCACTGGGTGGAAAATTGCCCCATCTGCGTCTCATGAGTCTTCTCACGGTCAAAAATCTTCAGCAGTATTTTCCCGTGCGCGGCGGTGTGTTGCGCCGTTCTTTGGCTTCTTGCAAGGCCGTGGATGGTGTCAGCTTTTCACTCGATGCCGGGGAAACCTTGGGGTTAGTGGGAGAGTCTGGCTGTGGCAAAACCACGCTGGGCAAATCCATTGCGCGTCTGCTCAAGCCAACGGGTGGGAGTATCCATTTCGAGGGTCAAGACATCACCACCGCGAGCATGGGTGAGCTGCGTCCGATGCGTCGTCACATGCAGATGATTTTCCAAGATCCTGCGGAGTCTTTGAATCCTCGCCACACGGTGCGGGATATTTTGGAAGAGCCCTTCATCATTCAGAGGATGGGCAGCAAGGATGAGCGGAAGCAGTGGGTCGCGGAATTGCTGGAAAAAGTAGGTCTCAGCGCCGCGTCTGCAGATCGTTTTCCCTTTGAGTTTTCTGGCGGGCAGCGTCAGCGCATCGGGATTGCCAGGGCCATTGCCCTGAAGCCTAAACTGATCATTTGTGACGAGCCAGTTTCAGCTCTGGATGTCTCGGTACAAAGTCAGGTGCTGAACCTTTTGTTAGACCTTCAGCGCGAAATGGGGCTGAGTTACCTTTTCATCGCTCACGGCCTGAGTGTGGTGAAACACATGAGTGATCGTGTGGCGGTGATGTATTTGGGCAAGATCATGGAATTGGCTTCAGCAGAAGAGCTTTATAAGAATCCGCGTCATGCTTACACAAAGGCTCTGCTAGATGCCATTCCAGTGCCAGATCCCAGCAAGCGACATCCGCGTCGCCTCCTAGAAGGAGATGTGCCCTCGCCGATCAATCCTCCCGCAGGTTGTGCCTTTGGCCATCGCATGAAGCATCCTCTTTGGCAGGAGAGTGTGGGGATGGATTTGACGTTG
Organism: Prosthecobacter sp.; assembly: GCA_025869455.1. Lineage (GTDB taxonomy): Bacteria > Verrucomicrobiota > Verrucomicrobiia > Verrucomicrobiales > Verrucomicrobiaceae > Prosthecobacter. The sequence continues at coordinate 212 of JAOZVT010000012.1, read as the reverse complement.
AAGGAAATCTCACCGGGTCATTGGGTGCAGCCTTGTCCGTGCTGTACGTGATCTGCTGTCTTGTTCTGAAACTTGGTTAATCGGGATGCACGATCACGTAGGTGCTTTGCCTTTGCTGCGTCACTGGATCGACGGCGTGGATTTGATGTCGGCCAGGTTTGAGTTCCAGGTAGGGCGTTTGGCCATCCATCAGGACGGGGAGCGTCTCGCAT
>JAOZVT010000011.1 GCA_025869455.1 Prosthecobacter sp. | reverse complement strand
CTCCGCCTAACCCGCGTAGCCCCTTCGCGTGGCTACGTAACAAGTTCCTGGCGGGACTTGCGGTGGCTTTGCCACTCCTGATTACGTTCTGGATTCTCCAGAGCGGATATCACCTCCTGCACGGGTGGAGCGTTCCCGTGCTCGACTTCATCGCGGCTCTGATCAATGAGCTGAGTGGTCGGGTCATTGTGGACCCGTCTGCCCCGACTTATCAGCACATCCTCACCTTTGTCGGTTTCCTGATCCCGGTCATGGTCTTCGTGGCACTGGGTGTCATGGCGACCAACGTGCTGGGCGTGCGGGTGGTCACGGCGATGGATAAGCTGTTGCTCAGCGTGCCCATTGTCTCCTTCATCTACAAATCCCTCAAGCAGGTGATTGATGGATTCAAAGGCCTGGGTGGAAGGCAGAATTTCAAACGGGTGGTCTATGTGGACTATCCGTCTGGAGACATGAAAATGCTCGGCTTTGTGACCGGCCAGTATCTGGACCCGCAGCAAAACAAGGTGCTGGCAGCCGTATTCATCCCTGGAGCCCTCAGCCCGATGACAGGCCTGCTCTTGGTCGTGCCTATTGAACAGGTGACCGACGCGCCGCTGACGGTGGAAGATGCTATGAAGCTGATCTTCTCTGGTGGCTTGATCGTGCCCAACAGCCTTTCTGCCCCAGCCTCTAAACCTGACATCAGCGCAGCCCCGCTGCCGGTGGCGGAAGAAACCGAGGAAGACGAACCTGTACAGGACCTTCCCCTGGGCCTACCCCGCGCGGAAGACTTTGATTCTGGAGATCCCGACATCCTAAGCGATAGCGAAATGGAGGCGGCTGAACTCGCAGGCATTCGTTCTCCTGGGCGGCGCATCTTGAGCGCGCTCTCTTGGAAGAAAAAATAGTGACATAAAAGCCACTGCCGCGTCTTGCACTCGCCGTATTGTCTGCCAAGGATGAGTGCTCCCAACACATGAGCGACTCCATTCGACACGAATGCGGCATTGCCGTAGTCCGGCTGAAGAAACCCTTGGCCTATTATCAGGACAAGTATGGCAGTGCCCTGTATGGACTTGAGCGCCTATTCGGCCTCATGGCCAAACAGCGCAACCGAGGCCAAGACGGTATCGGCATTGGCTGCTGCAAACTGGACATGCCACCGGGTGCGCCCTACATGTTCCGTGTCCGCTCCACCAAATCGGCGGAAGCCATTGGTGAAGTCCTGGCGGATGAAATGAAGGAGTTTGGCCGCATTGCCCGCCGGGTGAATGCCGAGCGCAAAGAACGGCGAGATGAGGCCGGCATTGAGTACGTCAAATTCGAGGAAGATCCTGAGGCCATCAAACGCGAGTTTGAGCTGGCTGGTGAAGTGAACATGGGACACCTGCGCTACGGCACCAGTGGTGCGTTTGGCAAAGGCAGCCTGCACCCTTACATCCGCCGCAGTACCTGGCCTACCCGCAGTCTGATGGTGATGGGGAACTTTAACCTCACCAACACCAATGAGCTGAACCAGATCATGATGAAGCGGGGGCAGCATCCCGTCTTTGATACGGACACGCAGACCGTGCTGGAGGAGATTGGCTTCCAACTGGATGAAGCGCACACGGACCTGTATCACAAGATGCGTGATTCGGGCGTTCCTCTGGAAGACATTACCCGGCACATCAGTGAGCAATTGGATGTGGCGCAGATCATCCGTAAATCAGCGGAACTTTGGGACGGTGGCTACACCATCGCAGGAACCATCGGCAACGGTGACTTCTTCATCATGCGTGATCCGCACGGCATCCGCCCGTGCCACATGTATGAGGATGACGAAGTCGTCGCCTTTGCGTCCGAGCGTGTCGCCCTGATGACTGTTTTTGAAGTGGGTGAAGAGGCTGTCCAAGAGCTGCCTCCGGCTCACGTTTGCGTGATCAAGTCTTCAGGTGAACTGACGACGACCGCCTTTGCTGAGCGTGCTGAAGTGCTGCGTCCTTGCTCCTTTGAGCGGATCTATTTCTCCCGCAGCAATGACTCCGTCATCTACCGCCAGCGTAAGGCGTTGGGTGAACAGATGGTGCCGCAATTGATCGACGCCATTGGCAACGACTGGGAACACACGGTCACGAGCTTCATTCCGAACACGGCTGAAACAGCCTATCATGGCTTCTTGGACGGACTGCGCTACAAGCGCCGCCAGGAAGTGAAAGATGCCATCGTGGAGATGTTCCGTGAAGGTGGATTTGATGAAACCAAGCT
>JAOZVT010000010.1 GCA_025869455.1 Prosthecobacter sp. | reverse complement strand
ATCACTGTCAATTGTGGGAAGGTTTCGACCGGAAAAGTTACGTTCAGCCACTTTTGCCAAAAATTGTTTATCAACAACCCCTTTCACGCCATCGTATCCCACCAGCACCACAGGCTTACGCGCTGAAATTCCCTCAAGAACAACTCGCCCCATCCCTGCAACACCGGAGAATCTTTGGATCAGTGACGGAACTTCAGTGCTCGCACCGATGAGCTCTACGTAATCTGAGACCCCTTGCTTCTCAATTATTTGGCATAAATGTTTCTTCGCGGGCCCATCGCCCACAATTACTACCCCTGGAATGCCACACGCCCTTGCCTTAATGCAAAAGTCGACGATACCCTGCATCTTGAATTCGTCTAGTCGAGATACAACTAGCCAGCGCTGGTCTGTCAAGCTAGTTGCCAGTGTCTCGCCAAAAGTCTCTTTAAAAGCGACTGCATTTGGAATGTAGATAACTGATTCATTGGTCGCATGAATGGTTAGCAGATTTTGAACCTCTGGCGACACCGCAACAATCAAAGGCGCACTTGGCAAGACAATATCTCTTACCAACAAATCATAAATCGGACCGTAGCTTGCTAATGAAGCTGGGCCATGAAGCGTAATGACGTAAGGTACGCGCTCCAATTCGGCTGCCACAACAGCAGGAATAATTGAAGTGAACGGATGGACATGAACACATTCGATCCCATGTTGTCGAATGATCTGCCGAAGCTGGTCAATTGCCGCCAATAGTGCTTCGGACGAACAGTCTGGTCCCAAAGGCAGCCCGTGCGTTGTAGAAGTTAGGCCAAAGGGCAAAAGGGAGTCTTGAAAGGCTTTGCCCACTGCCAAATGAACCTCCACACCAGCTTCAGTCAGGTTTTCAATCTCCCCACGAATGTGAGTTTCTAGGCCGCCTAAAGTAAACAGTTCCGTAACGATTAGAAGCGACTTCATACACTCATCCCCAATTCAGTCACCGCCACCTTTGCATCAAGCATGGCTATACCAGTGGCAAGTTCACGGGGTTGATGCATCTTGAACACAATGACATCGGTCTTACGGTCAAGATACAACATATCTCCGTTTGATATCGATTCCGCTATGGCCAAAGTCATGAAGTAAGTACCGGCACATAAGTCGGCGCGCATCTCAAAATCAAAACTAAGGCGCATACCTGGCTGAGCATTAATGAAGTTCTTTTGGTGATAAAGCGTACTTGTCCCAAATGCGCTAACACCCTCCACTGTCCGGATCAAGATACCTGCCTGTATTTCATCAACTTGAGTCAAAACGTGCACAAAAAAACGAGCTCTTAAGGTTTCGCCAGTCTTAAACTGCTCGCAAGGGCTTCCTGACGAATCAAGAATCTGCCAATTGGAGATCACGGCGCGCATACCAGTTTCGCTGGATCCGCTGTCGTCGCAGATCAATCCCACGGAATTTAAATGCGTTGTTGCTTGACCAAGCGACGCAAGAGGTTTGTCTACGGTTTGGCTTTGCTGCAGATATCGGATATATGTTTTCTCGTCCGAGTAAAGTAGCGCGTGATACTGGTCGACGATGTCCTTGGCAGGGCCAATACCGTGGACAGCGCCCTTGTGTAGCAGAACCCCCCGCTGACAAAACTTTTCTACCGTCGTTGTCGAGTGCGTCACCAGCAAAATGGAACATCCTCCCTCACGCAACCGTTCGATATAATCGAAGCATTTTCGCTGGAACTTTTCGTCTCCGACAGACAAAGCCTCATCAACAATTAGCACCTGTGGTGACACACACGCTTGCACAGCAAAGGCCAAGCGCACAGTCATCCCACTAGAGTAGGTTTTAGTCGGTTGGTCAAGGTGCTCTCCAATATCAGCGAAAGCAGCAATCTCATCAAACCGATCATCCATTTCTTGCTTGGAAAAACCTAGGATTGATCCATTGAGATAAATGTTTTCTCGCCCTGTGAAATCCGGGTTAAAGCCTGAGCCAAGTTCAAGCAGTGCAGCCATGACACCGCTGGCACATACCTCGCCGCTGGTAGGTGCGAGGGTACCGGCAATGATCTGAAGCAGCGTGCTTTTCCCGCTGCCGTTGCGGCCGATAATGCCGACGGTTTCTCCCTTTTTGACTTCGAAGGAAACGTCTTTCAGTGCCCAAAATTCACGAAAATATTGTTTGGGTGTTTGCCCTGCCAGACGTTGCAGGCGCGGCAGGATGAACTGCTTGAGCCGGTCGCGCGGTTGGTCGTAGATTTGATAGC
>JAOZVT010000009.1 GCA_025869455.1 Prosthecobacter sp. | reverse complement strand
CTCCGGAGTTCGCTCAGGCGGCCTTTAAGGCTTGCCACGTCGAACGCCTGGAGGTCGGTCAGGACGGACTTTTGTGTCGTTTCCATAGGAGTGGCAGATAGGACACAGCCACCCTGGATGCAAACGAGATTTGAATCTTTGGCTTAATCTGTCGCGTGAAGTGTCAGGCGTTCTCCGCATTCCATCACTTGGTAGCGCTGTTGCAGGCGCTCGCAGGCCGATTTGAACTCCTCTGGAGTTTCCGTATTGAATTCAAACATGTCGTAGTGGCATGGGACGACCCGTTTAGCCTGGCAGGCTTTGGCTAGGGCTGCGGCTTCAGTGCCATTGAGATTGCCGGAGACTCGCCGCTCAGGCTTGTTCCCATTGATAGGCAGCAACATCAGGTCACATTTTAGTGGGCGAAGGGTTTCGACTAAGCCTTCATGCCAGAGGGTGTCTCCGCTGTGATAAAGGGTGAAGGGGCCGCAGCGGAGGATGAATCCCAAATAATAGTGTCTGCCCAGTTCGTCTTTTTTGAGGTCATTGTGGGCCGCCGCAATTCCTTCGATGGACCAATTTTCATCTTCATAGCGAGTGCCGTGATCAAGCTCTTGATAAACGAGAGGGGTATCCCCGAGGCGGGTCTTGGCATCAGGGATGATGGGTGCCGGGAGAAAGAGGCGAAGTCCAGGATTTGATCGGGCGATGGGGATCAGGGTCTGGGCATCCAGATGGTCCGTGTGCAGATGGCTGGCGGTGACAAAGTCTAACCCCGTCAAAAGCGCAGGGGAGAGGCAGCGCTCCGTCATGCGGACATGAGGTTTATCCGTCGAGGCGTATTTTTTCGTGAGCGAATCAGACAGATAAGGATCAAAAAGAAATGAATGCCCCGCCCATTTGACCAGAAACCCACTCTGCCCGAGCCACCAGATGTGGAGGAGATCCTCGTCGATGGAGACAGAGCTGATGTCTCTGAGGAGGGTGTCTTCTTTTTGAGCGGGGCGGATCATGGGGCCAAAATTTATAGTTCAGGTGTATTAGCCAGCAGGAGCTGATTCTTGCTAGTTAGGAGGAGCCTATAAATCAAGGGTGCGTAGCCCGTTAGCGAGGTCTTGCCGGACAACTTCTGGAAATCCTTCCAATCCTGGCACGTCATTGCACTCCAATAAAAGCCATGAACCATCAGGGCTTTGAATGAAATCCAATCCCAGAACAAAGGCGTTCAAATGCCGATGCGCGAGGCGCGTCCAATTTTCCAACTCAGCAGGTGGGTCAATCAATACAGGCGTTGCCGTGCCACGATTCACTTTCCAGTCTTCATTTTCTCGGCGCAGACACCAGACTCGATCCCCCACAATCAAACAACGAACATCAGCGAGGTAGGAGATGAATGGTTCCACGACGCTATAGTCAGGCATGATGGCTGCTAAATCGACGAGATCACTCCATTGGGAAGTATCCATTGCGCGCGCTTTCCCTAGCCCGCCGTGATGATTGCCAACTTTGAGGACACAAGGGAACTCTGGTTTTAGCAGGGAGAGGGAATTTGCGCCGACGGCCATTTCGGAAGAAATCACAGGCAGTCCGGCTGCCTTCATTTCAGCGTACATAGAAAGTTTATCGAAACCTCTCAGGAGAGATTCTGCCGAATTTAGGCAGGGGACACCTGAAATACGGATTAAATCCAAAACACCCCGATGCCACGGTTCCGGATTCACCACCCCCACACGCCACAGAACAGCATGGACCTCCAGCAGACCAGAATCGGCGTGAATGTATAATTTTTCTTTCTCGATGACCCAACGCGAAACTTGCAGTCGGCAGTAGATAACATGCCAATCTGGCAGCAGTTCGTGCCAATAGCGTTCTCCTCCGACAATGATAAGGTTGAGTTTTGTCTGCATGTGAGGTTAAGTGATAATGGCTTGAACTTTGAGAGGAAAGCTCTTTGGGTAACCTCTTTTGAGTGTTTTTTGGCCAATTTCTAGAGGCTGTGGCAGTTGCTTAAGCATGCTAAGTGTCCAAACTCTTGAAAACACGCGTTTGCCAAACGCCTGAAAGCTGCTAGTCTCCGCGCCCCTTCCCCCATACGATTATCTAATGACCCCTCCTTCAAAGATCCGGAATATCGCCATCATCGCCCACGTTGACCACGGCAAAACAACGCTTGTGGACTCCCTGCTGCGCGCCAGCGGCAACTTCCGTGAAAACCAAGCTATCGCCGAGCGCGCGATGGACAGCATGTACCTGGAAAA
>JAOZVT010000008.1 GCA_025869455.1 Prosthecobacter sp. | reverse complement strand
ACCATGCAGGCCCTGGAGGCGATCAAGCTGATCACGGGCATTGGGCAACCTTTGTTAGGCAAGCTCCTGCATGTAGATACCCTCAGTCTGCGCTTTCGTACGTTCAATCTGCGACGCGACCCTGAGTGCCCCGTTTGCGGAGAGAATCCCACCATCACTGAACCCATCGACTACCAAGGCTTTTGCGGCATGACACCTCCACCCACCGTCCCCACCATCACCGTTCAAGAACTCAATGACCGACGCCAAGCTGGCGAAGACCACTTCCTGCTGGATGTGCGTGAGCTGAGTGAGTATGAGACCGCCCGTATCTCTGGCTCCACCCTGATCCCTCTGAGTCAGGTAGCCGAACGCGCTGGGGAAATCCCGCGCGATAAACCTGTGCTGGTTCACTGCAAACTGGGAGGCCGTAGCGCCAAGGCGGTGGCCGCTTTGCAGGAGCTCGGCTTTAGCAATGTCTGGAATGTGGCTGGCGGTATTACCGCCTGGTCCAAGGAAGTGGATTCTAGCATCCCTATCTATTGATCTCTAACATCATGGACCTTTCCTGGATCGACGATTTTTTGCCTACGTTCCGCTGTCCGAACACGCAGCAAACACTGCGCTGGGCAACCGCAGAAGACCTCCTGCATCATGGCTGCACAGGTGAAGCGCTGGTGAACCTGGATGGCTCACGCTTATTCCCTATCGAAGACGGCATTCCCGTGCTGTTGCCTCAAGAAAGCTAACAAAAGGGTCACGCCTTCCAGCCTGGGCCGCGCAGGATGTAGCCCAGGCGCTTCCACCAGGGAAGCTGGCTTTGACGGACATCACGCCACATGTCCTTCCATTCGTGAAGAACGATGTTGATCGGCCCACGATTTTCAATCTTTTTTGTTAGGCCGTAACGCACGGGTTCTTCAGGCAGTTCTTCCTGAAAGGTGCCAAAGAGTTTGTCCCAAAGGATGAGGCACATGCCCATGTTTTTATCCAGGTAACGCCCATTGGACGCGTGGTGGACACGGTGATGACTGGGGGTCACTAGAATGTGTTCCAACCAGCCTAGTTTACCGACACGCTCTGTGTGAATCAGGCTGCCATAAATCTGGGTAGCCGCATACATGAAGAGGATGTCCAGAGGCTCAAAACCTAACCACGCAATCGGCAAAAAATAAACGGTGCGATAGATGGGCTGAAAGACCGAAGAACGAAAGCCTGTGGTCAGGTTAAACTCCTCCGATGAATGATGCGTGACATGGACCGCCCAAAACAAACGGCAATGATGATCAACGTAATGAAGCGCATAATAGGCGAGGTCTTGGAGGAAGAATAAAGTCAGCCAGTAAGCCCAGCCTTTCTGCCATTCCCAGAGGCGATAGTCCCAGCAGATGACCAGGAGGGGTAGAACCAAGATGGCACGTAACAACAGATCCAGACTGCCATTCAAAGCAGCCATGTAAAAGTTGGTCAAAGTCTCCCGCTTTGTGTAGGCGCGAATGCCGTGAAAATGCGTGACCAGGATCTCCAGGAGGATAGCCCCGAAGATCACTGGCACGCTGATTAACAGTAGCAACTGTTCACGAAATAATTCCATTCAGCCTCAAGCGCTTTTCGAAACCCTAGCCTTGGCGGGATTTCACATACTCGACGATTTTTTGTTCGTCATCTCCAGCCGCCCAGACCACGCGCAGAAAGTCAGCGGGGTGGATGTCATGCTTGGATAAAAAGGCACGGTCTCCACCGCAGCAAAACATGGTGTCAGGGTCCATCTCACCACGCAGCTTAGCACGCGCTTTAGCGATGATGCGTGGCAGCCAGACAAAGCCGCCTAGATCTGCCGTTTTAGCAGGAAGCTCCGCCGGCACGATCACCTTCTCACTGGAGACGCTCTTTTGGATCGTCAGGAAATAGTCCCGACGCACAGCCGCGACCAAGAGTGCGGTGATGGCGGTGGGGTCTTCTCCACCTGAGCTGACGTTGTCTTCTACGAAGTCAAAGAATTCCCGCTCACGGCAACCGATGGCTTTCAGGAAGTCCTGGTCTTCATCACTAAACCAGCTCTCGAAATCTTTATTTCCCTCATCGTATTCATCCACGCAGGCGTCGAATAATTCCACGAAATAAGAGTCCCAAATGTAGTGCTTCATAAGTAGGAATGAATAGACACGACAAGGCCATAGGGCACGCGAAAAATTCGCCTCAAAGTAAAGTAATGCATTCTACCGAAGTGAAGAGGCTCTGGCTCAGTTTTGCAGTCT
>JAOZVT010000007.1 GCA_025869455.1 Prosthecobacter sp. | reverse complement strand
AAGCTTCCGCTTCAGCCAGACGTTTCCAGATTTGGGATTCGATGTTGTGCTGAAAAAGGATCGTTGGGCAAGAAAAGGAGACGCCCAGGAAATTGAGGGCGGGGGCAAGAAAGTCACAAATGACGAGGTCGAATTCCTTCTGGGCCGCCATTTCCTGCAAACGAGCGCGGAGTTTGGGTTCCTCATAGCGCTGCACTGCGTACGGGCGGCTGGTCAATACCGTGCTGCGAGCCAGATCCAGCCAAAAGCGCGGGGAGCTTTTGGGGACTTGATGGGAGGTGATCCATATTTTTCTCTGCGCGTAAGCATCCGTTTCTTCTGCCGCAGAGATTTCAGTTCCCTCAGGCAAAAGGGCTAGATAGGTCACCTCATGCTCGCGGCTGATCTCCGTGAGCATGGCGTGAGTACGGCGTTTGCCACCCGTGTCGAGGGGGAGCAGTGGCCCGGTTTTGACCCATAATATTCGCATGCATGGGCTTGATAGAACAAGGCAGCTCTCCTGTCACGCACAGAACCAAATGCATTCTTCTGTGCAAATCCAGTTGCCTAGGCGACTTAATTGAATACTCTTCACGCCCGCCAACAGGCATGACGCCGGGATAGCTCAGTGGTAGAGCAGTTGATTTGTAATCATCAGGTCGTCGGTTCAAATCCGACTCTCGGCTCCAGTTAAGATGTTCAGCGAATAATGACATCCCCTTGTGTTTTGGCTCCCATTTGCCGAATTTAAACATGGGTCAATTGGGGGTATTAGGTGTTTTATTGTGCTGGTTGAGTGTTTTTCTGATGGAGTGTGCAAAATCCGTCACTTTTTGTATTGTCACAGAAAGCTAATTCTAGCATGATCGGCGCGTTATTATGGTTGCAAACCCGCTCATGAAAATCCCCCGACTCCAAACCTTAGCCTCATTATTTGGGGCATTTTACTTAACGGCAGTGTGCGCTTTTGCAGCCCCTTCGGTGGATGTTCCAAGTGCGCCGACCGAGGTCATTGTCCGAGATGGTACGGTGGCACTTTTGAATGTTACCGCCAGTAGTTCCACGAACATACCATTGGTTTATCAGTGGAAAATGAAGGGAGTGTCGCCCGCACCTGATATCATATTATCAAACGGCAAAGGCATCAGTGGCGTGGACACAAATACGCTGAAGATCTCGGGCGTGAAGGCAAGCCACGCAGGGGATTATGTGGTGGACGTTTCTGAGGCTGGCGTGCTTAACGGGCCGATTGCAACTTCTGAGATATTTACGCTCACCGTCAATGTTCGGCCGAAGATTCAAACGCAGCCCGTTTCTGCCGTAAGGGATCAAGGTGAAGGAGTGTCTTTTTCTGTGGTTCTAACGCCCGAAACTACAACGACAGGGATTGAGTATAGATGGCAAAAAAATAATGTGGATATCAACCCCTTGGATAATGGTACGGCAGTGACCGATACGCTCACCATTGCTGAGGCCGATGATATGGGGGCTGTCGGTGTTCAATGGCAGGATGCAGCTAAGTACCGATTGAAGATCACCAGTACTTTGACTCAAACGACCATTTATAGTAAGACGGTAACACTAAGTGTTAATGCCTCGCCAGTCATTCTGAAGCAACCTGCTGCTGATACAGGGGGAGAACTATACATCGCAGCCAAATCTTCGGGTAAGCTCAGTGTGATCGCTGGAGGCAGCCCTAAACTTTCCTATCAATGGGAAAAAGAAGGGGCTGATCCGCTTGACGTTGCCAAAGCTACGAAGAATTCCCTGACCTTAAAAGGTGAGGCAAGTGTTGAGGGGCGTTATCGTGCACGAGTCACAAATGCCTACACTGAAGAATTAAACAGTGGTGTTCCTGCATACAGTGAATATGCGGACGTTATTGTTCTTAACAAGCCGAGCGTGAGCGCCATCACACCTAGTCTAGAGGGAAATAGCAAAGGTGAGTATGCGGCAGGCATTGACCTGACTTTATCAGTGACTCCTGGCCTAGATGACACCGAGACGTTGGATTATCCCTTGGAGTATCAGTGGCAGAAGGATAAGAAAAATATTTTAGACGAAACTGAAGTGGACGGTTTTCCTGGCGTGACTGGGGCCACCACTAAGGACCTGAAATTTTCACCCCTGCATTGGAATCACCGTGGGGTCTATACCTGCATCATCAAAAACAAGGTAGGAATCATCAAATCGAAGAGCTTCACTTTGAAGGTGAATTCTCCGCCGATCATTGTTACTCCGCCTGTGGATACCCTCGGT
>JAOZVT010000006.1 GCA_025869455.1 Prosthecobacter sp. | reverse complement strand
AGTCCAGATAAGTTTGTCTTGTTTGCGACGAAGGATGGTACCGTCAAAAAGACAGCTCTGGAAGCCTTCAAGAATTATCGCAAAGACGGCATCATCGCCATCAACATCGAAGAAGGTAACGACCTTGTGGATGTGGTGCTGACGAATGGCAGCAGTGAAATCTGCTTTGCTACCCGCGAAGGCATGTGCCTGCGCTGTGTGGAAACGGATATTCGTGCCATGGGGCGCGGTGCGGCAGGTGTCCGTGGCATTCGCTTAGATGAAGGGGATAGCCTTGTGGCACTCACGGCTGTGGAGCCAGGCACGCAGTTGCTGGTGGTCTCTGAAAAAGGCTTGGGCAAGCGCACGCCTTTTGAAGACTACCGCCTGATCAATCGTGGTGGTAAAGGGGTGAAAACCATCAACATCACGGAGAAGACGGGCAAGGTGGTGGCTGCTATTGCCGTGCATGATGATGACGAGTTGATGCTCATCACCAGCAAGGGGCAGAATGTTCGCATCCGTGTGGGTGGGGACAAAGGCATCCGCGAGACTGGGCGTGTGGCGCAGGGCGTGAAGCTGATGGACCTGAAGAAAGATGAGACCATCCAGGATGTGGCCACCGTGATCGCCGATGAAGAAGAAACCAGCGATGAGGAAACTGAAGCCAATGCAGAAGGTGGTGACGCCGCTGCCGAGGGCGAAGAAACCTCTGAAGCTGCCAGCGTGGATTCTGCGGATGAAACGGCTGCTCCTGAAGCGGATGATGAGGGCACACCTGAGTCCTGATCTGACTTCTGTTTCTCCTTCCTGCGCATGTCTCCATTGATCTCCGAACCCACTTTCCCGAAGTTGTCCGCTGCACGGCTCTACGGGATCGTGGATCTAGGCTACTGTGAACCTGCGAAGGTGGAGGCGATGACTGAGAAACTCTGCCTGGCTGGGGTCGATTTGTTGCAACTGCGCGCCAAAAAACTTTCTCTTCAAGAGATTGAGAAATTGGCGCGGTTGATGCATCCCATCACGCGTTCCTACGGCGTGCCTTTGATCATCAATGACCATTTGGAAATCGCTGCCAGCATTGGCAGTGAAGGTGTCCACGTGGGTCAGGATGATGATGCGGTGGCGAAGGCGCGTGCGGTGGTGGGGCCTCAGATGTTTGTCGGTAAATCCACGCATAGCTTAGCCCAGGCTGTGGCGGCGGAAGAGGAGGGCGCGGACTACATTGGGTTCGGGCCTCTTTACGCCACGGGGACAAAGCCTGATTATGTGCCGATCGGTCTGCAAGACATCACGGAGGTGCATCAGCGGGTCCGTTTGCCCATTTTTTGCATCGGTGGCGTGAATGCGGAACGCCTGCCTGAAATCGTGGCTGCGGGGGCTCGGCGTGTGGTTGTGGTCTCGGCTTTTCTTCTTGCTCCTGATGTCCAGGCGTATGTACAGCAGATCAAATCTTCACTGCCTTAATCCATGTCTCCTTCGTCGCTGATACGTCTCCTGTTTCTTTTGCTCTTCACCGTCCAGGGTTTGCATGCCCAGACGGCGAAACCTTTGCCCCCGCTTTTGCAGCAATGGGCGGAGGTGCAGAAGACCATGCCAGACATGGTGGTGGGCTTTCGCCAAACGCGCAATACACCTGCTTTGAAGGAACCCCTGACGACGATGGGTAAGTTCTGGCGCTTTACGGATGGTTCTTTTCGGTGGGAGCTGGGTGAGCCTGCGGCGACGATCTTGGTCAATGACCTCACGGAATTTCGTGTGCGTGAGGGGGCCGGTGAGTGGCAGATGCTGGATGCTAAAGATGGCCGCTACCGCATGTGGTCGCGTTTCCTCAGTGGCAATGAAGCCTCACCGGAAGACCTGCAGCAGCACTTCCTGGTGGATGCGGTGGAGCAAAATGCGGATGTCACGGCCATCAGCCTGCGCCCCAAGGCTCCCTTTATCCGCCGTCAACTTCGTCAACTGGATCTCCAGATTTCTCCCAAGACGTACCGCTTGTTACAGCTGCGCGTGCTTCAGGGAGATGGAGCTAGTTTGACCATGACTTTTTCTGAACCGCAGTCTGTTTCGGCTGTTGAAAAGGCCAAGCTGCTGGCACGCTGAGCGTGTGCCATTTTTTGTTTTGAAATGTAGAGCATGAATTGCTTTGCGTAACGCTTTTCCTTTGTACTCTCCGCCCCCCTTATGTCCGTCAAGCTACGTCTGAATACTGCCTC
>JAOZVT010000005.1 GCA_025869455.1 Prosthecobacter sp. | reverse complement strand
TCTAGGGTCCCAGCATTGCCCACATGTTTGGTACAGATGAGCGTCCTTATCAGAATGAGGAGCAGCAAATCATGCCCATTGAGCGTTACGGTTTGCAGCTCATGAGCATGGGTTTCCTACTGGAAGACGATGCTCCAGTTATCGTCCGTGGTCCCATCGCCACAAAGTACACGCAGCAGTTTTTGCGTCAATGTGCCTGGGATAATCTGGACTATCTCATTCTGGATCTTCCGCCAGGCACAGGTGATATCCAGCTCACCATTGTGCAAACCGTCGCGCTTGATGGTGCTGTGATCGTTACCACCCCCCAAGAAGTGGCGCTGATAGATGCACGCAAGGCCGTGGCCATGTTCCAAAAGGTCAACGTGCCGATTTTGGGGATTGTCGAAAACATGAGCTACTTCCTCTGTCCAGACAATGGCAAGTCCTACCACATCTTTGGTAAGGGCGGCGGCGAACATGAGGCCAAGCGTTTGAGCGTTCCATTGCTTGCGCAGATCCCCATTGAAATGGCTACGCGTGAAGCCGGAGACGAAGGCCACCCGATTGCTCTGGAAGACGTGACAGAATCTGCTTCTTCTCGCGCATTCCTTAGTATTGCCACACAGGTGCGTACGGCGGTGCCAGCCTGACTTCGTTGACGATCTTGTTGCCGGGCGGCATTCGCATCGGGCGGATAGTGCGGGCATGATGCACGAACAGCTCTCATGGTTCACGCACTCACTCATGCTCTAGGTCAACTCGGAATCTCAGCTCAGCGTCTGCATTTATGGCGTGTTTTGCAGTATCATCTTGTCATTCGCCCGGTCGGGCGGATCCTTCAGATCTGGCGGGATTCTCGGGTGCTCAGTGTCGAAATGATGCACATGTTAAGCAGGCATCGTACATTGGCCTTGTGCGCGTTGGGATTGGTAATCTTAGCTTGCCTCTGGCTCTTGAGTCCCCATGACCTTGAGTGCTTAGCATGGTTGCAGCAGGCAAAATCAGCGGGAAAGATGGTTCCAATCAAGAAGATGGCACAAGCCTTGAGTTATTGGGGGGATTTTCTGGGGTTTAATATGATCGTTTTGTTAGGTGTGTTTTCATGCTCATTGTTATACCGTTCGAGATTCCTTCGCCTCGTGGTGGTGGCTTCGCTCTTGGGCAGTCTTTTCACGGGTGGCAGTGCAAACGTCATTCGTGCCTTGATTGGGCGCGCTCGTCCTTCGGCTAAGGTGGCTCCTGGCTTTTATGGACCCAATTTACAGGCTCAATTGCATTCTTGCCCCAGCGGCCACACGGCGACTGCCTTTGGCGGCAGCATCCCTGTCGCTGTCGCTTTGCCACCTGTGGGTGTGCCTTTGATGATCACCGCTGGCTGCATCGCTTGGTCACGAATGTATAACAATGCCCATCACCCGACTGACATTGTTATCTCCATGGCATTAGCTTCTGTGTTTGGCATTCCTCTGGGACTGTTAGCACGGAGGATGCGGCGTTACCCAGCGCTGAGATTGCAGAAGTATGCGGCGCTTAGTTCAAGGAAGCCTGCAAGTCGGTCTGAGGTTGTTCTAGAACCATCACTTCCACCCAGCTCATACGTGCCGCATTCAGACCCGTGATGACGTGTGCTTCAAGTCCTGGGAAGCGGGTCATGAGCGCCGTTACCTTGGCAATTTGGTCGCGTGTGGGTTCTTCGGTTGATTGGCCGCTGAATTGCTTCTTGATCCAGCCATCTAGAGTCCATTCACGCGTAAGTGCTACCACCAATGCCTGGGGATGCTTCTGGAGAAAGGCATCCACCTGGATTGCCTTTCCTGTAAACTCCCAGCTTCTTTGGGTGTAAAATACGAGACTTGGCTCCGTGTAGTCCCAGCCTAAACAGGCCGTGTCTTTGGAAAGAGTAGGCACGCTTTTGACAATCTTCAGCGTGGCATTGGTCTTTCTCACCGTCCAAGAAAGTTGCTCCACCGCCATCCCGAAAGACAAGATCATTACCACAAGACCTAGTACAGGACGCTCCAGCATGATCATACGTTGTGCATAGCGACCCGCGACACCCAATACAATCAGCAGCAGTCCGCACCAAACTATCAACCCCTGTACCTCCCCCGTGGGTTTGATTTGTGTGTAAATGAGCAGTCCTAAACCCATGCAGCCAAGCACGGCGGCCAGGATCTTCAGAAAGATCGGGGTGCGTTCGCCGAATTTCTGTCTAGCTACCAGCCAGCGTGCGACCAAGATCGCGGCAGCGGGAAAACCGGGCATCACAT
>JAOZVT010000004.1 GCA_025869455.1 Prosthecobacter sp. | reverse complement strand
GCAAGGTGGCAATGGCAGAGTGCCTTTTTGAAAAGGAAGCCCTGCTTACTTATGGTCGCCACGCAAAATACAGTTCATTTCAGCGGCGTAGGCTCCCTCACCATTGGCAGGCAATGAAGGATATAAATGTGTTCACTTGAACATTTTAATTCACCCCTTATTCTGCCAGCATGTCTTCCGTTTCGCCTCGCCTAACACCCACGCCTCCGCGTTGGCTGTTTGTGGATTTGAATAGCTACTTCGCCAGTGTGGAGCAGCAGGTTCGTCCCGAGTTGAGGGGCAAACCCATCATCGTGGTGCCTGTCATGTCGGATCATACCTGCGCCATCGCCGCCAGTTATCAGGCCAAGAAATTTGGAGTCAAAACAGGCACCAATGTAGGGGATGCCAAACGCATGTGCCCTGGGTTAATCATGGTGGAGGCCAGTCATGAGCGATACGTGGAATATCACGAGAAGATCAAAGACGAAGTCGAGCTGCACTGGCCCATTCAGGTCGTCGGTTCCATTGATGAAGTGGGGCTGCTGCTGGATGACAAACGGGCCAATGAAACAGAGGCCATTGCCTTAGCCAAACGCATCAAAGTGGGGCTGCGAAAAAACGTTGGGGAGGTGATCACTTGCTCCATCGGCATCGCGTCGAATCGTTACCTTGCCAAAGTCGCCAGTGATCTGACCAAGCCGGATGGATTGGAGGTCATTCGTCTGGAAGATATGCCTGGTCGTTTAGCGCATTTGAAGCTGACCGACCTACCGGGCATTGGCCGGAATATGGAGCCGCGTCTGAATCAGTCCGGCATCCATACCTTTCTGGATTTGTGGAATGCTGGGCCTGTCATCTTACATCAGGCCTGGGGCAGTGTCGGCGGGGACCGTTTCTGGCGGCACCTGCATGGCGGGGATCTGGACGGAGATTTTGAAGATGCCCATGAACTGCCCAAAAGCATCGGCCATAGCCATGTCCTATCCCCAGAATATCGGAATCCGCCCGAGGCCAAGATCGTGGCTCAACGGCTGCTTTTAAAAACCGCCAGTCGCCTCCGCCGGGCCAAGTGCCGGACCACGGAACTCTACCTGAGCCTGCGGGCAGAAAATGGCATGAAAGGGCGGGCGCATCTGCGCTTCATGGCCGTTTCAGACAGTTACGCCCTAACCAAATGTCTGGAGGCTCTGTGGTATCGTTCGGTGAGCCAGATTCCAGGCATGCGGATTAAAAAAATTGGCGTCACTTTATTCGGTTTAGAGGTGGAATCAGAGCTTCAGCAGATGGATCTTTTTCCCGAACTCGGCAGCCCGATCAAGGTGGATATGGAGCGCCGGAATAAGCTCTCCAAAATCATGGATGATCTGAATCAGCATTTCGGGCGGGATAGCATCGCCCTCGGGTTTGCCCCAGATGCCGTCAAGACCTTCTCCGGCACCAAGATCGCCTTCACCCGCATTCCAGACATGGAAGAGTTTAAGGAGTGAGTCATGACCGCTTGCGTCTCACGGCAGACCAGTGAAATTACTCGATCATGAAAACCATCCTTTGCTTTGGTGACTCCAACACCTGGGGTTATGACCCCTCCAGCATGACCGCCCCCTTTCCTCGTCGGCATCCGCTGAATGTGCGTTGGACTGGCATTTTGGCCCAGGAGTTAGGCTCAGAGTTTCGGGTCATTGAAGAAGGTCAAAATGGCCGCACCACCGTTCATGAAGATCCGCTGAACATCTGTCGCAAAGGGAAGGACTATCTGCCTGCCTGCTTGGAAAGCCACAAGCCCATAGACCTTGTCATCATGATGCTCGGCAGCAATGATCTCAAAAGCACCTTCAACATGCCTCCCAGTGAAATCGCCGCCGGGGCAGGGGTGCTAGCGCGCATGATCTTGACCAGCGTTGCCGGGCCTGATGACCAGCCTCCTCAACTTCTCCTTTTGTGTCCGCCACGTGTCGGCGACCTATCTCTATTGCCCGACTTAGCAGCTAAAATCCCTGATGCTGCCGCACGCAGTTCTCAGTTTCCTCATAGCTACGCAGCCTTGGCCACCACCCTGAATTGCGGCTACCTAAACAGCCAAGAAATCGTCGAGCCTAGCTCGATTGATGGCCTTCATCTTGAGGCGAGTGAGCACCTAAAACTCGGCCAAGCCGTGGCCTCCAAAGTCCGCGAAATGCTCTCATCGTAAAAGGACTCGGAACCTCTAGCATGGAGCACAGGCATCCTGCCAATAGTGTTCGGCACATCATTTGCAGCCAGTCCAACTTTTTTCAAAAAGTG
>JAOZVT010000003.1 GCA_025869455.1 Prosthecobacter sp. | reverse complement strand
CATTTCTTCCTCTCAGAAACATTCAAAATTCCCTGGCTCGAGTTGCCGTCCACGATGAAGCTGCGAGGCGCCCCGTCATAAAGGGGAAAGAGCTGCCCAATCGCCTGTTCGAACGTACCTTTGAAGGTCAGAGGTGCTTCGATTGGATAGTCCAGATCCACCGGCTTCCAGATCAGCTTCACCTTTGCCCGCTCGCACCATTCAGCAACACTCTTGTGCAGAGTGGAGCCGACTGAGGCGGTCCAGGTAGGCAATGGAGGTGGAGGTGGTGCAGGTGGCGTTACAGGCGTCGACGGTGGCTTGCTTGGTGCCGCTGCAGCTGTTATCGGCGCAGGCGGTTTGGCCGAGGAAGCAAAGTCTTTAGTGGAGGTTGCGATCGGAGCCGGGTTGCTTTTCGGTAATGCCGCGATCGGGACTGCAGGTTTAGTGGCTGGTGGTGGTGTTGCGGTAACTGGCGTCCTGCCCTGCGTAACAACAGGAGGTGATGCTGAGCTGATCTTGAGAGGTGGAGCGCCAGGTTTCGGAGTTGTCACAACCACCGCCGAAGCCAGCGGCGTCTTATTTGCAACCACAACCGGCGGTGGTGCCGTACTCGTTTGATGCAGCCGACGCTGAGCCAAGCTGATTGCCGAAGCGCTTTCGGCGATCTGCTGGTCAACCCAGGCATCAGCCTGGACTTGAGTTGTTTTGGGGGGAGAAGTACAACCTGAAATCGCTGCTACAAGAGCAGTTAAAAGAAAGGGGTTCCGCATAAATGCCTCGTAGCTGTTGGTAGGCCGCAACGACCTACTCAGCATTTGGGGTTGTAAATTCCTTGATCAGTTTTTCCCTGCTCGCGTCTGAAATGTTATGAGCCAACCAGCGCGCCAAAATTGCTGGGGTAATCTGCGTTTTGGTTCTACTGCTTAGCGAGATTGCTTCTTGCAGAAGCTGCTCATAACCGTCCGCCCCCACATAAACGACGCGCGTACTCTTATTGCCGCCCAGCGGGGGCCTCCCCCGAGGAATCTTTTGTTCATCCATTTTTTTCTCCGGACAAATGCAAACACACCGCTATGCGAGTGCATGCAGTGTGTTTTGAACTGGTGAGTGGTTTTAAATCAGTGTGTTACCAGAGTCGTTCGTCGACATGAGGCTTTTCGAGAACTGACGCAACGCGCAACTGGGAGTAGGTCCGGCTGCTCGTATCAGAGTACAGCGAATCACTTTGTAGCAACGAGAAGAGCGCGGCATGCCGAGCAACCTCGTCTTTCAACAGCACGATCGAAGACAGCTCTTGCAGAACGTACGGCGAGACATTGCGACTCTCAAGCGTAACGACTTTCGGGTCCGCCTGTAGCAGCAATGAATGCTTGAGAGACTCGATCAAGGTGTTTGAAACCGTGCTGATGGCACCACCGAACCTTACAAATTCCTTTACCCCAGGAACATCCGAAATGACCGAGGTATGGACCTGCTCGGGGTCAAGACGCACGAACAGGTAACCAGGAAAAAGCTGGGTCTCCGTATACCGGACCGCATTGCAGTCCCGCCGCTTCTTGGCTTGGATCAGGGTCGGTGCATATACCTCGACTCCCAAAAGCTTGATCTTGCTTGTAACTAGCTGAAATGCATGCAAATTATGCGTAATCAGGTGCCATTTAAACATCCTTATACCCCTGTGTTCGGGCACGCGCCGCCACAAACGCGCCGTAGCCCATCCCTTTCCGCGATCCCTCCGCGGAGGGTCGCCAGACCGTCATGTTGACGGCGGCGGATTATATGTACAGTGTGAAAAATTGCAATGGCAGAGAGCCAGCACCGATTTTATGCACATTCAACAAAGTTATCAATCATATATGCAAATTTTGCGTTTTTGCCCTTTTAAAACGCTTGAGAGGCCCGAAACTGACGCATTTCAGGCGGAAAAATGACTTCTCCGATACGCTCGCTCATCGGTTCAAGGATCAAATCACACCGAAAAGCGAGGCACATTTCCCAAGCTGCGCTTGCGGAAGCACTCGATATTGACATCAGCTCAGTCAGCCGATACGAACGCGGTGACCACTCACCCGACGGTGAAACCCTGGTCAAGCTAGGGGCATTTTTTGGTGTCTCTCCAATCGATTTCTTGCCCTCAATTCAAGAGGCAAAATGGCAAGCAGTGAACGATCTCCGCTCCCAATTGATCGACATGGTTTACCGCATTGATGATCCAATTGACCTTGAGCGTTTGATAGCAGAAGCGCGCGTCTCAAAAAGAGCTAATCTCCGCTAAACAGAC
>JAOZVT010000002.1 GCA_025869455.1 Prosthecobacter sp. | reverse complement strand
GGCTCCAGTCAAAACGTCCACCGATCTCCCACTCCCCGAAAACGAAAAACTGCCTCCAGTCACCGCCACTCACGGACTCCAGTTGGCACCAAGACTTTTATTCTGGACACCAATGTCCTCCTCCATGACCCCGCCTGTATCAATCGCTTTGCCGAACATCAGGTTTGCATCCCTGTGGATGTCCTGAGTGAGCTGGACCGCTTCAAAAATGAAATGACTGAGCGCGGAGCGAATGCCCGTGAAGTGCATCGCGCTCTGATGAAAACCTTCTCTGCACCAGATGCCTCTGTGACTGATGGGGTAAAGACCCCCGGTGGCGGCAATATCCGCGTGGTGATTTATGACCCTGAAATGGCCAAACAAATCGCCAGCGTGCGTGAGTTTGAGCGTATTTTCCCAAACATTGATAAGGTAGATCACCGCATTCTGGCCTGCGCCCTTTGGTTGCGGGAGCAGATCAGCCCTCCGGTCATCCTTGTCAGTAAGGACCTCAACATGCAGCTCAAAGCACGCGCCGTGGGCATCGAGTGTGAAGATTATCTGCATGATAAAGTCGAGCCACGCGAAGTTTCTAACTTCGATATTGCCCGCTTGGATGTTAGCTCTCATGAGCTTCAGCGCTTTGCCAGCAGCGGTAAAATCAGCCTTTCCGCCGCCCGTTTGGGAGATGCCGTCGCCAATGATTATGTGCTTCTTATGGCGGGGGAAAAAACCTCCATGCCTGCCAAAGTGAATGCCCAGGGGGAATTGGTTCGCCTGCTCCACACACCTGAATCCATCAAAGTGGGACAAGGTCGGAGCATTAAACCCATGAATCTTGGCCAGGCTTGCCTTTTGGATGCCCTCTTAGATCCAGAAATCAGTCTGGTAACCTGCTACGGTCAGGCTGGCACGGGTAAAACACTGCTCGCCGTGGCGGCTGGTTTATCTCAAGTTTTTGGTCGCACTTACAATGGCCTTACCGTCAGCCGCCCCATCGTCGCCATGGGCCAAACGGTGGGCTTCTTGCCCGGATCTCTTCAGGAAAAAATGCGGCCCTGGCTCCAGCCTGTCTATGACGCGTTGGATCTTCTTATGCGTCCAACAGACATCCAGCAGGGGCCTCAGCGGAAAAAAAACCGCTTTTTGCCGGATAAACCTCCTGCACAAACGGAGGTGTCAGCTCCTTATGACGGCCTCATCCAGCAGGGCGTCATCGAAATCGAGGCTCTTTGCTATATCCGTGGGCGCAGCATTCCAGATCGCTTTTTCATTCTGGATGAAGCCCAACAGTTGACGCCACTAGAAGCAAAAACCGTTGTCACCCGCATGTCCAGAGGCTCCAAACTCGTTCTTGTGGGAGACCCAGCCCAGATTGATAACCCTTATGTGGACAGCCGTTCCAACGGCCTTGTTTACACACGTCAGCGGATGCGCGGGCAGCCTTTTGCAGCTCACGTCCCCTTGGCCAAAGGGGAACGCAGCCCCCTGGCAGAGGCTGGCGCACGCCTCCTGTAACTCGATTTGGCAGATTAAACGTTGATCGGATTTTCCGAAAAATTGGGGAGTCTGGGTGGCATTTTGCACACCCCGACTCCCCAACATGCTTTATCGGCCTGTTTTTTTTGGAATCACGCCTAAATAAAGCAGGATAAAAAAAATAGCTGAAACTGTGTGAGAGGCTCCGCGTTTAATGGCGCGTAGGGTCAGTTGATCTCAACCCCCTCTGCCAAACCAAACAGAACACACGAAAATCATGAAAGCGATCACCACGATCCTCTCCGTACTGGCCCTCGCCAGCTTCACCCTGAATGCTGCTGAAGGCGACGCTCCGAAAAAGGGCAAAATGGACCCTGCAAAGGCATTCGCAAAGCTCGACGCTAACAGCGACGGCTCCATCAGCAAGGAAGAGTGGGATGCATCCCCTCAGGCCAAGAAAGACGCTGAGAAAGCTGAAAAAGCATTCAAAGGCAAAGACAAAGACAAGGACGGCAAGCTGAGCAAAGAAGAGTTCACCACCGCTCCAAAGAAAAAGAAGAAGGCAGAATAATCTTTTGAAGGCGAACGCCCCAACCCGGACGCCTTCATTCCTAGCCGCACCCACCAACCGGGTGCGGCTTTTTTGTGTTTTCGGACCTTCTTGAAAGCCTCGCCCTCTTGCGGACGAACTATCTCCCCTGACATGCGCCATCTGCTTTTTATTCTGACAGCCTTTTCCATCCCTGCCTTGGCAGCCGTGGATTACAGCACTCAGATCAAACCCTTGCTGCAAACCTACTGTGTCAAAT
>JAOZVT010000001.1 GCA_025869455.1 Prosthecobacter sp. | reverse complement strand
GGGGGAAGATGGGGGCAGGGCAAGACCAGAGTGACCCAGCCTTACTATCAAAGAATGCACACCTCGTGCCAGGCCCTCGGCATTCAGGGGCCTGACCCATGGGGCTTGTGCCCGACTCCAATATTATTGTGCGTCTCCAAGGCGTTTCCGCCTCTTTGGGGACTACTTCCCGCCCTCGACATGCAAGCTGCATGACGGCGCAGGCTGAGATAAAAATGCGCCTCCTCGCGGTCTAGGCTTGCCATGCTCGCGGCTTTTTGAGACGAAAGGAGCATGAGTGCTGCCCAACCCTCACCTCTGACTCTCTTTACCTTGAAAGAAGGCATCGTCGAAAGTTCCACCGGCCAAGAATTGGTGGATGCCTTCGCCGCCGATTTTCAAGGACTCCGCCATTTTGGCTCAAAAATCGGCGATGCGCTGAATCTTGGCAATGCCTGGACAGGAATGCTCCAGGAAGAAGACCTGACCGTCACCTACGCTTATTTTGGCGAGGGCACGGGCCCCAACGATCCCGGCGCGGGAGCCATGATTGGGAAAAAAACCCTGCTCTTTGAACTGCTCACCAAAGTCACCACCCAGGAAGCATAAATCATGGCTGCCAACATTACTCCTTCATTACGTGCCTCACTCGAACGCCTGAAACACGGCGGCGCAGTCAATGGCATTCTGCTTGGCTGGCGGCGGCAAATCCTGCTAAATTTGCTGCCATATGAGGAATTCCGTGCCGAACGTCTGCTTCAGGCGGTGCATGATGCGCAAGATCACTTTGCTAGTGGCGGTGATCGCCAAGTACAAACTTTCTGGTTTGGCTATGATGCCTGTCATGCGCTGATTTGTTTTAACCGCGACTGTACGCTCATCATCCTGCACACGCGGACTGAGGAAGGAGACTTCCTCCGGCGTTCTGCAGAAACTTTTCTGGAAGACAGCCAACTCCTGCTCGATTCCTTGCTCAATCCTAGTTCTGAAGATGGCGAGGCAACTCAACCCCTGGAGGGCGAAATGCATGGTCATGGCCACACGAACTTCATCGGTCGTGTGGCCTAGGCTGGTGTAAACGGTCTCCTCCCGTTACGGCGGGTTACGCTTCTTTTTCCTCTGCCTGCTGTCCAGCGGGTAGAAGGAATCCGCGCTCATCCATGATGATGCCGGGCAGTACAACTGGCCCTGGATTCTTCGGTGTAAGCAAGGAAATCTCCAGACCTTCAGGCAGCGCCTTCACGACATAGCCTGGCAGCAGGCGACCATAAGTATTCGGGATGATACCGAGCTGATTCCCAGCCTCTGTCTCTGGCATTTCAGGATCAGGGACGCAGGTGGCAATAAGTGCACCACTAGCCGCATCCAGCAATCCGCGATAGATGGTTACATCTTCCGTGACTGGCATCTGAGCATCTGCCCACAGCATGGCAAATTTGCCCAAACGAGGCCATTCAGGCACCATCGGCAGTTTTTCAGGCAAGCTAGCATCTCCGACGACGACCACGCTTTTCTCCGCGCAGCCTGAGATGGAGCTAGGCTCCGTGACCACACGGATGCGATCTTTCAGTTCGGCAAAGGCCACCAGGGTTTGATGAATCACGCTCCCCGCTGGAGCCAGACACAGGATGGTATCTCCCTGACGTGCCCATTCGGCATCTCGAAGACGCAAGGCATTCCCCATGATCTGCTGTTTATCCAAACTGTCAGTCGCCTGGAATTCCCGACGCGTCATCATGGCCTCCGCACTCAGGGCCAGCATTTGTGAGCGCACATTTTCTGCTGTGGCTTCTTTAGCTGGAATCGGGTGACCAAAATAGACCGTGATTGGATAGCGCAGCTTCTTGGGCCACTTCTTGAAAAAGAGACCGCCTTCAAAAGAAAAGATGCTGCCATAAAGCCCGTCCATGAACACAGGCACCACCTCCGCACCGCCTTGACGCGCCATGAGTTCGTAACCTTTGCGCAGGTCATTGACCATGCCATGACGGGTGATCTGGCCTTCAGGGAAGAGGCAAACAATGCGACCTTCTTTCAGCGAAGCAGCCACGGTGCGGACGGCATCCTTGGCACGTGTAGGAGAGATGGGGACGGTGCCGCAAATCTTCACAAACCAAGTCATGGCAGGAATGTTATAAAGCGCATCCCACATGACAAAGCGGACCTGACGCACACAGGAAGCGCCCATGATGAAGGCATCCACATAACTGACATGGTTGGGCAGCAGCATGGTGCCTCCATTTTTGGGCACCCTTTCATGGTGTACTGATTTTACTTTGTAGAGGCTCTTAATGATGGC